>CALAUL010000029.1 GCA_937892255.1 uncultured Bacteroidales bacterium
CTAAACGAAACCATTCGAAGACACGCCGCGACAAGCGCAGAACACACTACAAGGCTGTTGCTCCGACTCTCGGAACTTGCTCTAATTGTGGTGCTGCAATCAAGCTTCACACTGTATGTGGAGAATGCGGCTACTATCGTGGTAAACTCGCTGTAGAACCAGAAGAAATGGTTTAAAAAAAGAGTTTCTTTCGATGTAGAATTTGCCCCTGCTGACGATGTCAGCAGGGGCAAATTCTATATAGTCACAAAACGTCCTTCATCACCGACACAAACCGCTTCCTCCAATCTTACAATAAATTTTAGACAGCTTCTTAAATAGCTTCTAAATATTTTCATATATTTGCACTCAATGAATAAGAAAGATGTGACATGCGCCATCATAATAAGAGATGGCAAAATATTAGTCGCTACACGTAGCGAATATGTTTCTAACAAAGGCTTATGGGAGTTTCCCGGAGGCAAGCCCAAACAGGGAGAATCGTTAGAGACATGCTTGGTACGTCGAGTCAAAGAAGAACTTAATCTTGACATTAAGATTATAGACTTCATTCCGTCTTACGAAGTGGTAGTCTCGGAAGAGAAAACCTTTGTCATGCACCCATTCATAACGGAAATAGAGGGTGGCAGCACCTCTCTTATCGACCACGAAAAAGCAGAATGGTTTCGTATTGACCAACTAATGAATATAGCTTGGCCTCCTTCCGACACCCCCATAATAGACTTTCTTTTCAAACGTTATATTCAAACAGGCAAACTGTACTAAGTTCGTCCTGTCCGTATTTATACTAATCTATGAACCTTAATTATTAAATCGACCATACAGATGAAAGTTTTTAAGAACATCGGCACTAAGATTGCCCTAATCCTTGCTACAATAGCAATCTCCGCCACTATCTATGGCTTTACAAGCCCCAAACGAGACTTCGAACTCATCAAACACCTCAATATACTACAAGCGATAATATCAGAGCTCGAAACATACTACGTAGAAGAGCCCGATATCAAGAAGATGATGGAAGCTGCCATAAATGGCATGCTCGCTTCGCTTGACCCATATACCAACTACATACGCGAGGAGGATATGGACGACTTCAAATTCATGACGACGGGCGAATATGGTGGCGTCGGCTCCGTAATATCTCTGAGCGACACCTGCTATATCATGACACGCGAGATATACAAAGGCATGCCTGCCGACAAAGCCGGTTTTCTTCCCGGTGACTACATAATAGAGATAAACGGCAAAGATGCAAAAGACATGAAAGTAAGCGATGTCAGCAACGAACTTCGCGGTCTGCCCGGAACAAATGCCAATGTAAAGATATGGCGCAGAGGTACAAACGAAATCAAAGACCTCATCGCCACTCGCGAAAAGATACAGATAAACCCCGTGACTTACTACGGCATGATTAATAACGAAACAGGTTATATCGTACTCTCCAACTTCACTCAAGATTGTGCAGACGAAGTACAAAAAGCATTCTTGGACCTCAAGAACAACCACAACGCAAAGAAAATGATATTGGACTTGCGCAACAACCCGGGAGGTCTTCTCGACGAAGCTCTCAACATCGTAAATATGTTCGTTCCAAAGTCATCTATTCTACTATCTACAAAAGGCAGACTTAGTAGTTACGACAAGACATTCAGAGCACACAGAGACCCTATCGACACAGAAATGCCTCTGACAGTACTCATCTCTCGTGGTTCAGCCTCTGCAAGCGAAATTGTAGCCGGAGCCCTTCAAGACCTTGACAGAGCCGTCATCATCGGTCAACGCTCGTTCGGCAAAGGACTCGTTCAAGGCACACGCGAAATAAGCTACAACAACGGATTGAAGCTTACTACAGCGAAATATTACACGCCTTCTGGCCGTTGTATACAAGCGTTAGATTACTCACATAGAGATAAAGATGGAGCCGTTGGCTACGTACCGGACTCTCTCATCACCGAGTTTAAGACACTTAACGGAAGAAGCGTCTTTGATGGCGGAGGCATCTCTCCCGACATAATGATGCCATCGGAGACTATCGCCAACATAACATACTCTCTTGTACTAAACGATCTCATCTTCCGATATGCCGTTGATTACAGAGCAACACACAAGAGCATTGCTTCGCCAAAAGAGTTCTCCCTCAGCAACGAAGAGTATGACGACTTCTGCGACTACGTCAAACAGCAAAAGAAATTCACATACAAAAGCCGTACCAATGAAGCTTTCAAGGTGTTGACCGAGGCCGCAACAAACGACAATTACTACGAACAAAACAAAGAGCTATTCGAAAAGCTTAAAACACAATTAAAACCTGACTTAACCAAAGACCTCAAGACATCGAGAAAAGAGATACAATCTCTCATCGAACAAGAAATACTCACGTCATATTACTATCAAGCCGGAGCTTATCCTAACGCTCTGAAAACAGACGAAACAGTAAAAGAAGCGGTTGCGACACTTGACGACACGGCAAAATATAAAGGTCTGCTCGATGGTTCGGTTGCAAGTCATGCCGGAGACAAACGCAAAGCGAACAAAGAGTAACACCGTCCGTCTTATAAGCGCATGGGACTATTTCAGCAACAGAAGCCCGCTACAGCTCTGTCTATTGTTCTAATCAGTCTGATAGCATGTATGATGGCACAGATACCCATATCTGTTGCTATGGGGTTAGACATGACAAATCCGACTTATTGGGGAGCAATAAACTTGCAAATAATATCTTCTCTTGTCATATTCGGTGGAGCAATACTCCTCTCAACCATACCAATGTATGGCAAATTCAGTCGCATTCAAGGCAATCGTCGCATCTCGATACTGACTATAATAGTTGCAATAACAACAATTCTCATTGCAGGCTATTTAACCGAATGGGGAGCATACTTCAACAAAATAGTCATTGACTACTTCGGTATGCAAAGTTCGACGCAAACGCAACAAACGATAATCGAATTAGAATCATTGCTTATCGACATGTCTACACCTCAAGGAATAACAATGAGTATCCTCGTTGTTGGGATACTGCCAGCAATATTGGAAGAAGCCTATTTCAGAGGCTTGTTGCAAAAGGGAATGTCGAAAGTGATAAACTACCGCAATACACATTTGCCGATATTGCTTACGGCGACATTATTCAGTCTCATTCATGGAGATATGACAATGTTTGTTCCGCGCCTAATATTGGGTATAGTATTGGGAACCATCTACGCCCGCACACACAATCTGTGGGCATGCATAATTGCTCATGCGGCCAACAACATTGGCGTTCTTATCGCTATAGCTCTTTCCGGCATGACAACAATGGAGTTTCTTCAAAACCAAAAGATAGAGAATCCCGGACCTATTGCACCGATATTATCACTGTTTCTCGTCGTCTTCCTGCTGTCATATATACGAATGACATGTCTAAACACACCAATCGAAAAAATATTTGAACGCATCAAATACCTCATCGAGAAGAAATACGGAGACGAGTAGAGCTACCTTTACGACAACATCAGACGATAAAAAAGCACGACGATTGCAAATTAACACAGAGAATTATTAAAAAAAAGCAGTTTCTTACAAGAAAAGTTTGCAACTGCGTAAAAAATAGTAACTTTGTTGCGGTTAAAAAAAAGCAGTAAACAAACACTATAATTATATTATGACAAAGACGAATGCAGTTATCACGGGCATTGGAGCATATCTACCGGAATATCGACTTACCAACGAAGAGTTGTCGAAAATGGTAGATACAAACGATGAATGGATAATGACTCGTGTAGGCATCAAAGAAAGACGCATCATGAAAGAGGAAGGCGAGGGAGCATCATATATGGGAGCCAAAGCCATTGAAAACCTCATCGAAAAGACAGGCTTAAACCGCGAAGAGATAGACCTCGTCATCTGTACAACAGTAACACCGGATGCACCTATCCCTTCTACAGCAGCTATCATCTGCGATAAGACGGATATACGCAATGCCATAGCATTTGATGTTAACGGAGCATGCTCAGGCTTCCTATACGGACTCGACCTTGCATCTCAATACATTCGATCGGGCGCAAAGAAGAAAGTCGTCCTTGTCAGCACTGAAAAAATGTCTGCCATAACAGACTGGACAGACCGCACAACATGTGTACTCTTTGGCGATGCCGCTACAGCTGTACTCATCGAACCAACAGAAGAGGAGGTTGGTCTTCTCGATTCAGAACTACACACTGATGGCTTTGGTCGACATTGGTTGAAGATACCTGCCGGGGGCAGCCAATACCCAGCCTCACACGAGACAGTTGACGCACGTCAACACTTTGTATACCAAGAGGGCAAACAAGTATTTAAATACGCCGTGACACGCATGGCAGATGCCACAGTAGAGATAATGAAGCGCAACGAGCTCACAGCCGACAACATCGCATGGCTCGTACCTCATCAAGCTAATTTGCGTATCATCTCAGCAACAGCAGAACGCATGGAGTTGCCAAAAGAGAAAGTGATGATCAACATCGAGAAATTCGGCAACACAACATCTGTTACCATACCTCTCTGTCTCTACGAGTGGGAAAAGCAACTCAAGAAGGGAGACAACCTCGTATTTGCAGCATTTGGAGCAGGCTTCACATGGGGCGCACTCTATGTAAAATGGGGATATAACTCATAGAAAAGGAACAATATAATTATACTCACAAGGGGCGTTTTCAAAAGAATTCGCCCCTCGTCATTTCCGCAGTGTCAAAATCAACAAAAGATACTCGTAATAATATTTAAACTGCTTTTAATTATAGATTATTAAATTGTTATTTGCACATTAAATACTTACCTTTGTCGCAATTTTATATCTGAAAAGCAGTATCATAAAACGATGAACGTCGTAACAACAATATCGGAGCTAAAAATTGCTGTTGCTGAAGCACGTAAGAGCAAAAAGCAAATAGGCTTGGTACCTACAATGGGAGCCTTGCATGAAGGACATTTGTCCCTTGTCGACAAAGCCTGTAAGGAGTGTGACTTTGTAGTTGTGAGCATCTTTGTAAACCCTACACAGTTCAACAACCCTGAAGACTTACGCACATATCCGCGCACATTGGAAGCGGACAAAAATCTATTAGAGAAATCGACTCAAGCCGATATAATTTTTGCACCCACAGTCGAAGAGATATATCCGGAGCCAGACACACGTGTTTTCGAATTTGGAGCAATAGCAGAAGTAATGGAAGGCAAATACAGACCCGGACATTTCAACGGAGTAGCACAGATAGTAAGCAAGCTCTTCATGTTTGTAGAGCCTGACAAAGCATACTTCGGGGAAAAAGACTTCCAACAGCTTGCTATAATACGCAAAATGACAGCAGACCTCAAGATGCCAATTGAAATAGTAGCATGTCCGATAGTCAGAGAACACGACGGATTAGCCAAAAGTTCTCGAAACACCCTACTAACAGCCGATTCACGCAAAGTAGCACCTCAGATATATGCAGCCCTGAAAGGCTCTAAACAAATCATGTCAGACCGCACACCCAAAGAGGTTGCTCAATGGGTTATCGGACAACTTAATTCCACACAAGGACTTGAAGTTGAATATTATGACATTGTTGACGGCAACACTCTCCAAACAATAACAAACTGGAGCGACACCGACTATGCAGTAGGCTGCATAACAGTCTACGCAGGTAAAGTGAGATTGATAGACAATATAACTTATAAAGCATAGATAAGCCATGATGATTCATGTAGTTAAATCTAAACTTCATAACGTTCGAGTTACAGAGTCGGACTTAAACTATGTAGGCAGTGTCACTATCGACGAGGATTTGATGGACGCAGCCAACATCATTGAGAACGAGAAAGTACAGATTGTAAACAACAACAACGGCGAACGTTTTGAGACATATGTCATCAAAGGGGAAAGAGGTTCGGGTGTCATCTGCCTCAATGGTGCAGCTGCTCGCAAAGTAGCCGTTGGCGACGTGGTGATTATAATTGCATACGCCATGATGGATATGGAAGAAGCTCGCAACTTTAAACCTCGCTTCGTATTTCCTGATACAACAACAAACAAATTGGTATAAACATCACCACCAAAAGTTATAAAAAATAATACCAAAACAAACGACCATAACACAAAGGTGTATTATCAATAGAAAAACGATAGTTATTCGATAATAGTATTGGCATTTGTCAAAAAATAATTACCTTTGTCATGCGAAAGACGGGATGTAGCGCAGTTGGTAGCGCACTACGTTCGGGACGTAGGGGTCGGGCGTTCGAGTCGCCTCATCCCGACCAGCAAAAGCAACAATCGGAAAAACGGTTGTCGCTTTTTATATTCGTTTGATTTTTGAATACACCTTCAAAAAACACAAAAAAAAAATCAGGAGAGCAAAAGCCGTCCTGATTTTTTTACATTCTATATTCCGACTAATACATCTGCTCTATATTCCAGACAAAGGCACGTATACCATTTTCTTCGTTGACCTTGTCGAGCTTCTCAACATACTTAAGTATCAACTCGACCATATCATCTTCTACTACTGTGATGATAGAACTATTCATCTCAGGCCATGCGTGAGAACCCATACGAGGCTCTCCTCCCTTTGAACCAGCACCATGCACAAGTGGAAACTTTGTAAAACCTGTGATACGCAACTGCTCAAAGATAAAATTCACACGCTCCGTCAACGCTTGGTTGAATATTATAAATACCGCTTTCATATTCTACTCTTTTATAAAGTTTGCAAATCGTCCGACTATCTCAGACAACTTGCAAACTATTTCATTGTACTACATTAGTTTTTCTTATGAGCAGGAAGGTCTCTCTCTGCATCGAAATCATCCATGAAGTGATATGAAGCTTTCTCCTCCTTCTCCTTATTACGAGAACCACTCTTATCTGTTGCAGCATATACTGCAGGCACAATAAGCATAGTGACTATCGTAGAGAACACCATACCACCGATTACCGAGATACCCATAGGCTGCCATGTCTCTGCACCATCACCCGTAGACAACGCCATAGGAACCATACCAAGGATTGTAGTAAATGATGTCATAAGCACTGGACGAAGACGGCTACGACATGAAAGCGCAACAGCTTCTATCATTCTATAACCACGCTCACGCATGAGGTTGATATAGTCTATAAGCACAATACCATTCTTCGTAACAATACCGATAAGCATTACAGCACCCAACGCAGCCACAATAGAAAGTGTACTTCCTGTGATAAGCAAACCTAAGATAACACCTGTAAAGGCAAACGGAATAGCAAGCATGATGATAAATGGCATCAAATAAGACTCAAACTCTGCCGCCATCACTATGTATACAAGCATAAGCGCCAACACCATCAAGAGAATAAGTGCTCCAAATGACTCCTGCTGATCCTCATACGAACCACCGATATATGTCGTAACACCCTGTGGAACCTCAAGCTTATCTACAACAGCAAGTGCAGCCTCCGCTATATCACCCATAGCATAACCATCTGCCGGTGTAATAGATACCTTCAAATAACGTTGCTTACTCTTACGCTCAATAGATGGAGGAGAGAATCCCTCACGAACTTCACCAAGCTCCTTCAAACGTATCTTCTGACCATACGCATCCGTCAAAATGAAATTCTCTACATCAGTAATAGACTCGCGATATTTCTCCTCCAAACGTACCACGATATCATACTCCTCACCCTCTTCTTTGAACTTTGAATTACGATAACCATAGACCGAATTACGTAGCATAGAACCAACTGCCGTCGTTGTCAAACCATGACGTGCAAGTTTCTCTCTATCAAAATATATCTGCAACTCTGTCTTATCATCACCACGAGAGATAAGGATATCCTCCGCTCCTGGTACCGAACGCAACTCACGCGCAACAAGCTGTGCAAAATTAGTAGTCACATCAAAGTTATGACCGATAATCTCAACGTCAACAGTATTGGCTGTACTACCACCACCTGATGTCGAAACCTCATACTCCAATACCTCAGGGAATTCCTTAAGTATACCACGCACCTGATCCGCTATCTGGAATATCGTCCTATCTCGCTCATCTGTATCAACAGCACGGAAACGCATATTCATAATGTTATTACCCGTAGTTGACATCATTGACGCAAAAGAAGCCGTCTCCTCAGAACCATACGACACCGTCAATATCCTTGTCTCAGGAACCTGTGAACGTATCACCGAATCGATATGCAACGCTATCTCTCGTGTCTTCTCTACTCGCTGACCCTGCTGCATCTTAGCATATATAGTCAACGTATTCATATCGTTCTGTGGGAAAAACTCCGTAGATATAAACTGCGCCAAGAACAATGATGCGAAGAACAACGAGAACATCGAAATAATAGTCTTGTACTTATTCACAAGCACCCAACGTATAATCTTCTCATACCATACATCAAGCTTATCAAGCCAACGCGTAGACCAACGATAGAACGAAAACTTCTTCTTCTTATCCTCATCCTCATTACGCAAACGCAAGAACTTAGACGACAACATCGGAGTAAACGAAATAGCCGTAATAGTAGACACCGTAATCGAAATACAGATAATCCAACCAAGAGGCTTGAAGAAAATACCCATGATACCTGGGATAAGAGTAAGAGGGAAGAACACCGCAATAGTCACAAGCGTTGTAACAATAACAGACGTCCACACCTCATTAGTACCATACTTTGCCGCCTCTCGTGGACGCGAACCACGCTCCACGTGCTTCGTGATATTCTCAAGCACCACAATAGCATCGTCCACCACCATACCTATGGCAATAGAGAGTGACATAAGCGTAATCATATTAAGCGAACCATCTGTCACAAACAAATAGATGAACGCCGAAATAAGTGAGATAGGAATAGTCATCGCAATGATAAACGTCGAACGCCAACGTCCCAAGAAGACGAACACCACAACCACAACCGAAAGCAACGCATAGAGAATCGTCTCCTCAAGATTGCGTATAGCCTTTGTAATGAAGTCCGATGAATCATTGATCATCTCAAACTTAATATCCGGAGGCAACGTCTTCATCGCCTTCTCTATCTCTACCTTAGCATCCTCGCAGACCTGAACAGCATTAGCATCAGAAGTCTTTGTCACAAGAAGCATACCACCATCACGACGGTTAATCTTCTGCTCAAGTGTTATATCACGAAGAGTATCACGTACCGAAGCAATATCCTTTATTCGAAGAGTCTTACCATTGACCATGCCAAGAGGTATCTCAGCTATCTCAGCACTCTCCTCAAACTCACCCTCTACACGTAGTGAGAAATCCTCAAGACCTACCTTTACAGTACCCGCCGATACGTCCATATTCTCCTGCAACACCTTTCCGCCCAACGACTCAATAGTAAGCCCATAAGCATCAAGCTTTGTAGGATCTAAGTCGATATAAACCACACGCTCTGGCAAACCAGCTACATAAGCCGAAGCGACACCGTCCACACGGTTAAGGTTCATCACAACCTTATCATCCAATATCTTATACAAGCCACCAAACGACTCATCAGCCGTCACAGCATAAATAAGACATGGCATCATAGATGTCGACATACGCATGATAGTCGGACGATCCAGATTATCAGGCAAACTATTCATCGCCTTATCAACAGCATCACGAACATCATTTGCCGCATTATCAAGGTCTATACCCCACTCAAACTCCATTGTAACAACCGTTAAGTTGTCATACGAAACAGATTGTATCTCTTTAAGGTCATCAACCGAGTTAAGGTTGTCCTCAAGTATCTTTGTAACGTTCTGCTCTATATCCGAAGCATTAGCACCCGGATAGGTCGCCATAACAGTAATATATGGCGGGTCCATCTTCGGATACTGGTCAATCGGAAGCGAGAGGTATGAGAAAATACCTATCACCACGACAGCCAAAAAGACCATCAACGTGGTTATCGGTTTCTCTACCGCTGATGTGAATATACTCATTGCTTTACGATATTAATGTTTTTTACTTGGCACTAAACTCATTTATCTTACATGAAAAATAACCTTCGCACCTCGATATTATTACTCAACAACCTTTACATCTAAGCCATCAAGAAGACGAGCCTGACCCGTTGTCACAAGTTTGTCACCCTCGCCGAATGTACCATTCAAAGCTACAACCTCTACTTTGTCCTCAAAACGACGATTTATCTTGACACCTATACGAACCGCCTTGTTATCACGTACGACAAACAAATAACGGTCATTCGAACCCTGCACCTTCAACACAGCAAGCGATGGTATTACAATAGCCTCCGTCTGACCTATCTTGAAATCTACAGAACCATACATACCAGGACGAAGAGCCTCATCTGGATTATTGAAAAGAAGCTCACAACGGAATGTACGTGACTTAACATCGATAGTAGGGTAAACAATATTCACCTTACCCTCAAACTCTCTATCACCATACACATCATTGGTCATAACCACCGTCATGCCCTTCTTAACCTCTGTATAATACTGCTCCGCAATATCCACATAAGCCTTTATCTGGCTAATCTGCTCGATAGCTATAATAGCAGGCTTAGAAGCACCACCCATAGCGCCTCCCATCCAAAGCTCGCCTTCCTCCATATACTTACCAGTGATAACACCATTGAAAGGAGCAACCATCTTAGTATTCTCCTTCAAATTCTCGTATGCAGTCTTCGCAACCTCATACTGCGTAACAAGAGCATCATAATTCTGCTTCGAAATACTTCCCGTCTCATTAAGCTTAACAGCACGATTATACTCTACCTCAAGATTCTTAAGCTGAAGCTCCGTCTGCTCAAGAGTATTATTATCCATCTCTACAAGCACCTGCCCCTTCTGTACTCTATCTCCTACCTCAACGTAAATCTTCTTAATACGCGAACCAGCAAGCGTTGGAGCATAGAACACCTGCTCCTTCGACTGAAGGTTAGCAGAATAAGTAAGCTGCTTGTTAACAGTCTGCTTTTCAACTGTTGTCACACGAACAGGGATTGCTGTATCCACAGCTTCAGTATTTCCCTCTTTTGAGGTACAGCTGCACAACATAGCAATCGAAAGTGCCGAAAAAATAAACTTTTTTGTCATTGTTGTAATGTATTATTGTTATTTCGTTAATGCCTATTTGTTTTTTTAGAATTCGAAATTGTTATACAACTTACTAAGCTTCGTATGAGCCATCAAGAGATCAAGACATGCCGTAGCAAAACTCGTCTCTGCCTGCAAATAGTTGGTATTAGCCTGTGTCAAATCAAGACTACTCATCACACCATTGTTGTACTTATTCTTGTAATTCTCAAGCACCCTCTTTGCTACCTCCAAATTCTCAAGCTGAAGCAAATACGACTCAATAGCAGAATTGAGCTCAAAACGACACTGCTCATCTGATATATTGAGATTATCCTGTAGCAAAGCCATATTCGTCTTACCACGCTCAATCTCTATCTTCGCCTGCTTCACCTGAGCATTACGTGAAAGACCCGAGAAAATAGGAATACTTATCGTCGCAACACCTATATGATCGAAATTCATGAATCCACCCTTCAACATATTAGAATACTGATATGTGAGATTGAGCGCTGGCAAATGAGCCTGACGCTTAAGCGAAAGAGTCTTCTCATTGACCTGATTTGAAAGCTCAAGAAGCTTATAATTCAAATTATTTGTGATATCAAACTTAGAACTATCCATCGTTGCCACCGTTGACTCCGCAATAAGATCATCAAGCTTCTGTGTTGTAGAAAACTTAGTATCAATAGGCAAGCCCATCTGAAGAAGCAACATACGCTTTGTCGTCTCACAAGTACGCTCAGTAGACAAAATAGCATTCTTAAGCGTAGCCACCGTAATAACTATCTGGTCAACATCAGTCTGTTCGCACGCACCCACAGCAAACATATTCTCCGTATGCTTCTTGATATCCTCAAGATCTACCAAATTAGCCTTCAAGATATCAATATTACGCTGACAAACCAATATACCATAATATGTATCAGCCACATTTGCCTTAATATCAAGCTCCGTCTGTGCTATCTGTTGCTCAGCTATCTGCTGTGCTATCTTCGAAATCTTAACACCCGTCACAGCCTGCATAGCAAGAGTCCACGAAGCCGTAGCACCGAGAGACACCTGATCCTCCATCTTACGCTTCATACCCATAAGATCAAGATCCTTACCAAAATAAGTCTGATAGGCAACAGATGCACTGAGCTGAGGCAACATACTCGCACGTGTCTCACGAATCTTCTGATGATAGAGATCCATATCCATCTTAGAAGACTGCAACTGCTTGCTATACTGCAACGCATTACTTATAGCATCTTTCAAAGAGACAGTCATCTCTTCTCCATTAGTTGCAGCCTCCGGCTCTTGAGCCATCATTCCAATTGGCATTGCCATTGAAAATACAGCCATAAATAAATACTTTTTCATGCTAATCTTTTTCATTATTTTTTGTGTATTGTCTATGATTTCTAATTCGGTTATTTTCTATTTTATCTTTTGCGTTTCTACTATCTTATCGATTCGTTCTATGCCTTTTATCGTCGAGATTCCTCTGAAATATATAAGGTACATATTTTCCAAAACGTTCTCAATGCGGTGAGACGATGAACTAAAATAGCTCTTCAACGACGGCTTTCTTCCCATGAAAAGATCCACCGTAAGAGATAAATCTATGTCTGAACGTATATAGCCTTCTTCGATGCCCTTGTTCAACAACTCCATAAACGACTGCTTACGTCCCTCTGTATTTAACCTCTGCTCCTCAAACGCCATTCTAAAGTTATATCTGTCCAAATCTTGAAAAAACAAAGGATTGACTTTCCGCAATTCCTGCGATAGATGTATCATGACTTTCACTATGACGTCAACAAAATCATTCTCCTTATCCTCTATTATCTGCATAAGACTCTCGGCCTGACGTCTTTCTTTCTCCGATAAACACATTGTCAATAGTTCATCTTTGCTCGAAAAGGTCTCATATAAGGTTCTTTTACTGATGCCAACCTTCTTCGCTATATCGTCCATCGAAACAGTCTTCAATCCGAAGGTCTGAAACAGTTCGCTTGATATGTCTATGATTCTTTGCCTTAGCATTTGTCTTTTTATTTCTAATTAACGATGCAAATATAAAACGTAAAAACTTATAAAACCAATCAAGTTTTTAGTATTAACTATTTTTAATAATACGCTATACTTAGGAAACTAATGCCGTCGATTTTAATCATTTATACACCGTTCTATCGAATTTGTTAACAGTTAATGGGGGGGTGACAATGTACTTTGCAATAATAGACTTCATAAACATAATGCATTAATTGTAAGCAATTTCAAACACTCTGATATTCTGCTTAATAAATATTTTGCATATTAAAATGGGTTTTATATATTTGCGACCTAATTAATAATCAATAAAATTGATAATACAATGTATTGGACTCTCGAATTAGCTTCAAAACTTGAAGACGCTCCATGGCCAGCAACCAAGGATGAGCTTATTGACTTTGCATCTCGTTCGGGTGCACCTCTTGAGGTTATTGAAAACTTGCAAGAGATAGAAGAAGAGGGCGAAATCTTTGAAAGTATCGAAGATATATGGCCTGACTACCCCACTAAAGAGGATTTCTTCTTCAACGAGGATGAATATTAGAAGTTGTACAAATTATATCAAAAGCAGAAAAGCTGGTTCTGAATTAACGCTACAATTTCTGTACGGTTGTCATTTCTTTCGGCTAAGCATCTGACCGGTGCACCGATATGATTTACAACCTATTTCAAAAATTTACGTCTGTGCGACATACGATAACCATTTCGTACGTCGCACAAACTTTTTGGGGAAGTCATATTATGGTCTTTTACCGGACATGACAACATTGCTCTGATAACTACCAACATCGGCACACATGGTAACAACGTTCCGAGTTTAAATGCAAATGACGCAAAACATCAGACCATGAGATTGATTTTTAGAACAACCCTTTTATAATTGAGCAAAAATAAGTAATTTGGGCGCAATTAATTCAACATGCATACAAAGTGAAAATAGTACATATAAACAAAACAGATGCAGGAGGGGGAGCTGCTGTAGCCGCTCTACGAATACATCGTGCATTGCTACGTGCAGGAGTCGACTCACACTTCGTTGTGCAAGAACAAAAACGAAACGAGATAAATGAGCACTCTTTGGGGCAAAGTTTTTGGAAAAGAACGAAGAATTTCATTCGATTTGTATACGAACGACTCACTATATTGCCACACGAGAAAGAAGCGTCTTTGCGATACAACTTCTCTTTGGCAAACTCGGGTCAGGATATTTCCAAAAACCCCGTAGTACAAGAAGCTGACGTGATACATCTGCATTGGATAAACCAAGGTTTTTTGTCATTGGACAACCTTCAAGAGTTGTTTGCACTGGGCAAGCCCGTAGTATGGACATTGCACGACATGTGGCCATTTACCGGAGGTTGTCATTATGCAGGCAGTTGCTTGGAGTTTAACGAACGATGTGGCTATTGCCCGTTTTTGAGGACACCGGCAAAAAACGACATCTCAACAAAGGTATTTTTACGTAAGAAGGAGGTATATCAGACAGCAAATCTGAATGTCGTATCGTGCAGTCATTGGCTTTGCACACTCATGAAGAGTAGTACGCTGTTCAGAAACGTCCCGTCGTATACAATACCGAATCCTATCGACACGAAATTCTATACGATGCTCAACAAGGAGCAATGTCGCAAGGACTTAGGTCTGCCAACCGACAAGAAACTAATACTCTTCGGTGCAGCTAAAATCTCAGACGTGCGAAAAGGCTTCCGCTACTTGAATGAAGCATTGCAAATACTGAAAGACAACTTCCCGGAGTTGTCAAAAGAGATAGAACTTGTCGTATTCGGCAAGATTAACAAGAAGACCCAAAAACGTTTTGCATTCAATACGCATACACTCAAATTCATCAGCGACCCCAGAATGTTAGTGAAACTCTACAATGCCGCTGATGCATTCATACTGCCATCGTTGCAGGACAACCTTCCTAACACGGTAGTTGAGAGTATGTGTTGTGGCACGCCCATTGTAGGATTCCGCATAGGCGGAGTGCCGGAGATGATAGAACACATGAAGACGGGATACCTTGCCGAGGTGAAGAACTCTCTCTCTTTGGCAAATGGCATATACAACATGTTGCTCTTCTCCAATGACGAACAACGTCAGGCTGTGCGCGAGGCTGCAGTAAAGAAGTTCTCGGAAGATATCGTCGCGCAACAATATTTGTCGGTATATGGCAAAGCAATAAGCAGATAAGAAGTCAACCCAAAAGACATGTTTAAATCCTCCATCTCGATAATAACGATAACATTCAATGCCGAGGCAACGCTTCGTCGGACAATAGAGAGTGTAGCCCGACAGGACTACGAAAAGGTAGAATATATCATTGTCGATGGAGCTTCGACAGACGGCACAATGGATATTGTAAAGGCGTATCCCAACGTTGTCACTAGTTACATATCGGAACCAGACAAAGGTCTTTATGATGCCATGAACAAAGGGTTGGCAATGGCAACGGGAGAATATGTTTGGTTTATAAATGCAGGCGATGAGATAGCCAAACCGACAACAATATCGGACATGTTTAACGAAGAGCCATATTGCGATGTGTACTATGGCGACACTGTGATGACAGACATGTCCGGACGAGAAATCGGCGGCAGACGTCTCTCTCCGCCCGAAACGCTCTCATGGAAGAGCTTCAAAATGGGAATGCTAGTGAGTCATCAGTCGTTCGTAGCGCGAAGAGTACTTTGTCGTCCGTACAACTTGAAATACAGATTCTCGGCAGATTTCGACTGGTGCATACGTATATTGAAGAACTCTGACTTCATCTGCAACACAGACATGGTTCTTTCTCGTTTTCTCGATGGCGGCATAACCAAACAAAACATCATTCCCGGCTTGAAAGAACGTTTTGCCATAATGTGCAAATACTACGGAACGCTGTCGACGGTACTTCATCATATCCCGATAGGGATAAAGTTCTTTTGGTTTTGGATAACAAAAGGACGTTTCTAAGTATTGAAATAATCCATATCCATTGTCGATTTCTATTTATTAAGTCGCTCGTTGACTTTCTTTATCAACATTACCGTCGAATCTGAGGCAAAGACTGAGTTCAAACCTTGCTCCTCTTGCGCCGGATCGCCCGTATAGTCATCGCCCAATTGCCAAAAAACATGGTCCGTAGCCGTCTCTGCAAATCCTCCCCATGCCCAACAATTACACCCTGCGAAATTTCCTCTGTCACCGGCTTGCTCTACGATATAGTCAAAAAACAAAGTCATAGTATGAGTCGCGCGATGTTGTAGTGCTCTCATTTGAGAAAGAGAATCCATCTCGAGGATAACCGAACTCCTCAAGGACCAGTGGCTTATTGTGACGCTTTGCTATTGCCATGTCTTCTGCGATATACGACATGGTATTTGTTTTTGCACGGTCGAGATTTGCGGCAAGACTATCTTTATGCGACCAGCCCCAGTTGTATGGCCAGATATGTATATTCATATAGTCGATATTCTTATCGGCATGTATCTTTTCGTAGAGTTCTATATCTTGTTCACAACCGTGTTTTCCTTCGCTGCCTACGGAGATAAGGTGATTGGCATCCAGACTACGTATGAGAGTTGCAACATCGGAAGTCCATACTGAAAAAGCCTCTTTATTCTCGTCAGCAAAGCAACGCGGTTCGTTGCCTATCTGCCACGACATGATGGCAGGGTCTTCGTTGTATGGTTTGTTGGCATATCAATTAGTTCGAGAGATGATGAATTTCACATGATTAGCAAAGAGAGCAATTTATTCATGACAATTTCTGTTTTACATTTTTTGCAAAGATATGTCTGTCGTCGGATTAGTTTGTAATACTATTGCGTCATTCGTTTGGACTTTTACATCAAATTATAATGTAGTCGCGCTTCGCAATACGAATCTTCAAAGAAAACTATGTTTTCTTTAAGACGACAAACGGCTTGGAAAGGAAGCTCCTATCCAAGCCGTTTGATTAACGAACAAGACTATTTTATTATCTATCTTCTGGATAACCAGTATAGCGATAGCCCGACATCTTCATAAGCGTAAATCCGTTTGAATCATCGCTAA
>CALAUL010000030.1 GCA_937892255.1 uncultured Bacteroidales bacterium
TGACAGATGATATGTTGAAGTTCAGATGTTTAAAGTTGGTGGAGAATGAAGAATAAAAGTTCGGTGTACAAGGTACAAATGTTTAAAATAGTTTATGAGACTATGAAAAATAGAAATTTTATATTGTTGTTTGTGGCACTCTTCGTAGCATCGTGTGGAGAAAAAAAAGGCTTTAATGGTTTGTTTGATGAAGTTTGTCATGTGGAGTTGAACAAATATGACGAAACATTGACAAGTGTAATGCGTTCTCCGAGTGCGTTTTGTGTTGTGGATAGTTGCTTTGTCTTTGTAGAACCAAAGTTAGATGATTGGCTGACTATTTATGATGGCAAAACAGGTCAGAGTGTGCAATTGTTGCATCGAGGACAAGGCGATATTGAGGCTTTGGACGTGCAGACAATAGCGAAAGGAAAAAGAGTAGGAGAGATATATGCATTAGATGTATTGTCAAAAAAACTATTTGTAGTGGACGTGGAGAATAAATTATTGTCGGTGGATAAGGATTATTCTTTAAGGAATGATAGTTTGTCGGTACAAAGCATAGTGTACGATGACTCTGTGAGTATATACGAGACACAGGGCAGAGAACGGCATTTTGTCATAGATGATAACGTTGGCAGAAGAGAGTTCGGAAACCTTAATTTTAGTAGTGAGATAGACGCAGTAACGATGAGCAATACAGCATCAGGCTATTGTGTCGGATTGAATAGTATGGATAGATTTGTATGGGCGTCGATGTTCGGCGATATATTTGAGATATATGATTACAGCCGGCCAGATGATATTAAAGTTGTAAAGTCAAATGTAGTGCGAGTGCCCAAGATGGATTTGCAAGGACTTCTGATGAGCGATGCGAATATTGGAGTTGTTTCTCTTACTGCGAGTGAAGAGAATATTTATATGCTATATTCGGGGAAAACATTTAATCTGTTTAGTGGCTTTTCGGATTTAGAAGAACTTAAGGCAAGTAAAAACATATTGGTGTTTGATTGGAATGGAAATCCGATAAAAAGTATACAGTTTGATAAAGATGTTTTGTACATATCTTATGATAAAAATGCGGAGCGATTATATTGTTTGGGAATAAATGAAGATGGGGAATATCGTCTTTATTACGTAGAAAATCTTGTTGAGAGATGAGGAGGTCAGCATTGGCGAATGCTATGATAGAACCAAGGTGCATAGTTTGCCTTCAACAAGAGAAATATGAAAACTTTGTTGTATCTTTGCGCCTGTCAATATAGAACATACAAACAAAGCATATTACGATGAATTTAGATTTCGCAAGCAACGTAGGCAAAGTACAAGCTGTTATTCAGGATAAACGCTCTAAGCAAATTTTGCGCATGGGATATGTCAATCAGGCAACTATTGACCTAATGGAAGAGACAAAAGAGGTCTATCTGCTCGATGGTAATCTTCCTAAACTCATTGAAGCCGGTGAATATAACGAGCCAATGGCTTTTGATGGCAT
Source organism: uncultured Bacteroidales bacterium (assembly GCA_937892255.1). Classification (GTDB taxonomy): domain Bacteria; phylum Bacteroidota; class Bacteroidia; order Bacteroidales; family Marinilabiliaceae; genus W3P20-009. The sequence continues at coordinate 1,475 of CALAUL010000030.1, forward strand.
TGTTGCCAACGAAGAGGGAACGGCGGTTATTGTAAATGCACTTCCCAAAGGTTCTACTACGGGTGCTAACAATTTCCTTGGCGACAAGAATATTGAAGATTTGGCTTTCCTTACTACGTTGCAGGACTTCATCGAACGTCGTAAAAAGGAGATGCCCGAAGGTTCATACACTACGAAGCTCTTTACGAAGGGCATAAACAAGATTTCGCAGAAAGTGAGCGAAGAGGCAACAGAAACCATCATAGAGGCAATCGGCGGAACGAAAGAACAACTCTTGTACGAGTCGTCGGATCTTATCTATCATCTCATTGTGCTTTTGACGGAGAAAGGGTTGCGTATCGAAGACCTTGCACGCGAATTGAAAGCACGTCATAAGGAGTAAGTATATTTTACAACAGAATATTCCTCGTCAAGCAATGTGGAGGAAAATACAGACAAGGGTGAATTTCGGAAAACGAGATTCGCCCTTTGTCGTATATCGACTCTGTGACACAAAGAACTACGGCAGATGAGAACTTCAAGTAGAAAAATATCAACGTATGAGTGGAACTATTATGAAATAAATCCCTATTTTTGTCTGTTGAATTTAGACTGATTATAAAATATGGATTCATTAGTTTTTATAGATAAGCAAGTCACGCTGTGGTTGAACAGTTTCTTTACAGACTATTTCGATTTGTTTTTTTATCAATATACGAGTATGCCTATATGGATACCGCTTTATTTGGCTTTGGCGTGGTTAATATTCAGCAAGCAGGGGATAAGGGGCGTAGTGACGCTATTTTTCATTGCGGTGCTGATTATATTGGCAGACCAGATAGCGTCCGGATTATGCAAGCCATTGTTTGAGAGATTTCGTCCTTCGAGAGATGGCGTGATGCAGTATTTGGTGCATATTGTCAACGATTACAGAGGTGGCAAATATGGGTTCATGTCATCGCATTCTGCCAATACCTTTGCTTTGGCAACATTTGTGGCATTGGTAGTGAAGAATCGTTTTCTTGGGTGGACAATGTTTTTGTGGGCAATGATGAGCGGATATTCGCGAATATACTGTGGAGTACATTATGTAGGAGACGTGATGTGTGGTGCGCTGTTGGGTATTATCCTTGGAGCAGTGCTTTATCAGGTATATCTGAGGGCAGTGTTGCGTTTTTTTGTCATACCGCATTATAATAAACGAACGTTTAAGTCAAATCTGGCCGAGTCGTTTGGCTCGTGGGAACCGGCATTGGTTGGTTGGGTCTATTGGATAACGGTGGCTGTAATGGCTATTGTATCGGCACTTATGTTGAGTTGGAATGGAACTGCTTGTTGATAAGACGTTTGACGGTTCTCTGCCGTTGTGTGAGGAGGAGAGTGCACATTGCGTCAAGGTGCTCCGACACAGAGCGGGAGATGAAGTATGGGTTACCGACGGACAAGGGACGTTGTACAAGTGCCGTATTGACGTAGCCAATAGTAAGGCGTGCGAACTTACGGTGCTCGAAAGTGAGGTGAAGCCACCTTTTAAGCACTATTTGCACATGGCAGTTGCTCCGACGAAGAATGCAGATCGTTTTGAGTGGTTCGTTGAGAAAGCGACGGAATTGGGTATAAGCGAGATAACACCGATAATATGTGAACATTCGGAACGACAGAAAATACGTGTCGACAGATTGGAACGTCTTGTGGTGGCGGCATCGAAGCAGTCGTTGAAATGCTATTTGCCAAAGATAAATGAGCCATGCACGGCCATGGAGATTATAGAGAATTCGGCAGAGGAGCAACGTTTCATAATGCACTGTGACGAAGGAGAAAAGCCACATCTGTATAATGCGTTAAAGACAAACTGTAGTACACTCTTGATGATAGGTCCGGAGGGAGACTTCTCTAAGAAAGAGGTGTCGAAAGCCCTGGAAAAGGGATTCAGAGAAGCAACGCTCGGAGAGGAACGTCTGCGAACCGAGACAGCGGCCCTTGCAGCGTGTCACATGGCAGATTTGAAAAACAATCTTGTGTGACCACAGATAATGAAAAAATAATTAGACAACAGATATGAGGTTATCAGATTTGCCAACCGGTGAAGAGGCAGAGATATTGTCGGTGGCAGGCGGTGGAGCGTTCAGAAAACGCATTCTTGAAATGGGCTTTGTCAAAGGAAAAGTCGTCAAGTCCATAAAAAATGCACCGCTGAATGACCCCATCGAATACAAGATACTTGATTATTATGTTTCGTTGCGTCGCGAAGAGGCACATCTCATAGAGGTGCAGTCGGTAGCAGACGGAAAAACAAACTCCAATGTGGCGTTCAATGCACAAGAGGGAGGCATGTTCGAATTGCCACCACCTCCGCCACATATCATAAAAGTAGCATTTGTAGGTAATCCCAATAGTGGAAAGACAACGCTATTCAACAATATGAGTGGCTCAAAGGAGCATACCGGCAACTATAGCGGAGTGACAGTCGGCGCTACCGACAACCGTTTTGAATATAACGGATATAGATTTGAGATTGTCGACTTGCCCGGTACATATTCTATATCAGCATATTCACCAGAGGAGACATTTGTTCGTAACAAACTTCTTGAATATGACCCTGATATAGTTCTTAATGTGCTCGATGTTACCAACTTAGAACGCAATTTGTATCTGACATCGCAGTTGTTGGATATGGGAGAACGTATGGTGGCGGCACTTAATATGTACGACGACTTCGAAAAGAGCGGCAGTAGACTCGATTATGTACATCTTGGACGTATGCTTGGCGTTCCAATGGTGCCAACGGTAGGTTCAAAGGGCAGAGGCGTCAAGGCGTTGCTCGACAAGATGATTGACGTCTATGAGGGCAAAGACCAATTCGTGCGAAGGGTCAGAATAAACTATGGTATAAATATCGAAGAGTCTATACGTCAGATAATTAATATCATAGAAAAGGGGGGAGAACTTCCCGAAACCGTTTCGCCGCGATATATGGCTGTCAAAGTTTTGGAAAATGACATGGACTTTGTTTGGGATAATCTGAAAGCCGATGAGGTGCAAGATGTCATAAACAGCATGGTAGAGATACGTGAAGGTCTTAAAGAGACATTGCAATGTGCTGACTTGGAGACCTATCTGACAGATTTGCGTTATGGCTTTATAGATGGAGCTCTCAGTGAGACGTACAAAGGTGTCAACAAAGAGAGCGACCTGCGTTCGCAGAAGATAGATAGGGTGCTGACACATCGATTTTGGGGTATTCCGATATTTGTGGTATTTATATACATCATGTTTGAGTGTACATTTACACTCGGCCAGTATCCCATGGATTGGATAGAATTGGGCGTAGGACTCGTTGCGACGTTTCTCGATGGACTGCTACCCGATGGCGCTGTGCGAGACTTGATAGTCGACGGTATAGTGCAAGGTGTTGGTGGCGTGATAGTCTTCTTGCCAAATATCCTCATCTTGTTCCTGTTTATCTCTTTCATGGAAGATACAGGATATATGGCGAGGGCGGCATTTATCATGGATAAGATGATGCATAAGATGGGACTTCATGGCAAGTCGTTCATTCCACTCATAATGGGCTTCGGATGTAATGTGCCTGCCATAATGGCGACACGCACCATAGAAGACCGAAGCAACAGAATGCTTACCATGCTGATAAATCCTTTCATGTCATGCAGTGCCCGTCTGCCTGTATATATACTCTTTTGTGGAGCATTTTTTCCGCAACATGCAGGCACGGTTCTTTTCTGTATGTATCTGACGGGTGTCGTAGTTGCAATAGTAATGTGTAGGATATTTAAGCAGTTTCTCTTTTCGAGCAAGGAACTTCCTTTTGTGATGGAACTGCCCCCATATCGTATGCCGACAATGCGTTCTACGCTTGTCAACATGTGGAGCAAAGCAAGCCAGTACCTCTCAAAGATGGGAGGAATAATAATGGTTGCAAGTATTATAGTTTGGTTTTTAGGATATTATCCCAAGTCTGACGAGTTGGAGGCAGAGAGGAAGCGTCAGTTGACAGAAATAGAGGTTCGCCTTGAAAGTCAGGATATAACGAATGCGATGTACGTAACCTTGTGTGATTCGATAGAGAAAGCGTATACCAATAAAGCACAAGAGTATTCCTTCGTAGGAAGGATAGGTAAAGGCATTGAGCCAGTCATTGCGCCATTGGGTTTTGACTGGAAGATGGGAGTCAGTCTTGTGACGGGCATAGCGGCGAAAGAAATAGTCGTCAGTACATTAGCAGTGCTATATCATTCCGATGAGGACGATAAGAGCCTTGTAAACAGCTTGCGTCAAGAACAACATGACGGAAAACCCTTCTTTACATCGGCCAACGTCTTGGCGTTCATGGTTTTCACGTTGATATATTTCCCGTGTCTGGCAACGTTGACGGCAATAAAAAATGAGTCGGGTTATTGGAGTGACTTCCACACGTCTAAACATCGACGACGACCGCACAGAGGCTCATGGAGATGGGCTATCTTTGTTGCAGTCTATACCACATTGTTGGCATGGATATTGGCGTGGGTAGTGTATCATGTGGTTAGTTATATAGGTTGCTTTTGATGTATGGGCGTTCAGGATTGGATAGTTGTTGCTTTCTTTGTGTTGGTAGTTGGTTATGCAATTTACAAGTCACGCAAAGGTAATGGCAAAGGCTGTGCCGGCAATTGTAATTGTGGAGGAAATTGTGGGAGATGTTGATATCTTGTTCTTGTAAGTTGACATAAAATAAGGTCGAGAGACAACAAGAAAGACACATTATTGAATGTTATTACTTGTTTAAACAAAAAATATGTGTACATTTGTGAATATTAACAATATAAAAGAATACAGATATGGCATTAAAGAAGTCTAAAGACAAAGTTCTCGCAGGAGTATGCGGAGGAGTAGCAGAGGCATTAGGATTTGACAAGACTCTTGTACGTATAATTTGGGCAATCTTGGTATTGTTTGCAGGTACAGGTCTAATTTTGTATTTACTTTTGTGGATACTAATGCCTAGCAAGTAAAAATACTGCCTATGGTCAACGACTATAAAAAAATAACGACAGTAGTTGAACTTTTCGAGCGGAGTGTTGCTTTATACGGTAACAATCCGCTTGTTTACGAAAAGAAAGGTGAATCGTGGGTTGCAACTACATACAAAGAGGTGAAGCAAGAGGCGCAAGATTTTGGAGCCGGACTGCTTGCCATGGGATTGGAAAAAGGTGACAGAGTTGCACTTCTTTCTGAGGGTCGTAAGGATTGGCTTGTAGCTGAACTTGGCATGTTCTACGCCGGCATGGTCAACGTGCCATTGTCGGTAAAATTAGATGCGGGAACGGATATCTCGTTTCGTATCGAGCACTCAGGAGCACGTCTTGTCATAGTGTCGCCTGGTCAGGCGGCAAAAGCCGAGCAAGTGTTAGATGTTGTGCCAACATTAGAGAAGGTCGTTTACTTCGATAATTGTGAGGAAAACGAACGTTCAGCATCGTTCGAAAAGATAAAAGAACGAGGAGCAGAGTGGCTTAAAGAGGAAGCCAATGCAACCCGTTTTGCAGAGATAACAGCAAGTTTGACAGGCGATGACCTCGCCAATATTTCATATACATCGGGTACGACAGCGGATCCAAAGGGCATCATGCTTTCGCAACGCAACTATGCGGCAAATACACTTCAAAGCTGTTCGATAATAAACTTTGCAGAGAAAGAAACGACATTGACAATATTGCCGTGGGATCACTCGTTTGCACATACGGCATGCCTCTATTGTATGGTATACTATGGCGCGAGCCTTGCGGCACAAGAGGTCGGCCGTACTCCTATTGAGACTCTTAAGAATATTCCAAAGAATATCAAGGAAGTACGTCCGCATTTGATGATGTCGGTGCCGGCCATTTCAAAGTCGTTTCGCAAGAATATCGAAGCGGGCATAAAAGCAAAAGGAGCCACAACAGAGAAGTTGTTCAAATTCTTCCTTCGCATGATGTATATCTACAATGGCGACGGAAGCAATACAGGCAAGGGTTTCAGAGCCCTTCTTTGGCCATTGAAAGCATTGGGCGACAAGCTGATATTCAGTAAGGTGCGCGAGAACTTCGGTGGCAGACTAAGATACTTCATAGGTGGAGGAGCATTGCTCGATATCGAGTTGCAACGATTCTTTGCCGCAGTGGGTATTCCTATCATGCAGGGTTATGGTTTGTCTGAAGCTTCTCCTGTTATCTCGGCCAACACTTTGCCAAAACACCGTTTTGGTTCATCGGGAATCTTGGTGAAGTATCTTGACGTGACAATACGTGACGGTGAAGGTAACATTTTGCCGATAGGTGAAAAGGGAGAAATAGTCATCAAAGGTGATAACGTCATGAAAGGCTATTGGCGCAACGAGACGGCAACAGCCGAGTCAATAAAAGACGGTTGGTTATATACCGGCGATATGGGCTATTTGACAAAAGACGGATTCCTATATGTCTTAGGCAGATTTAAGAGTCTGCTCATCGGCTCTGACGGAGAAAAATATTCGCCGGAGGGAATAGAGGAGTCTATGGTTGAATTGTCTCCGCTCATCGATCAATGCATGCTTTACAACAATCAGAATGCCTATACAACGGCATTCTTGGTTCCTAATGTATCAGCTCTCAAGGCAGAATTGAAAGCCAAGGGCAGTGACTTGTCGACAGAGACCGGACGTTCTATGGCATTGGAGATGATACAGACCGAAGTTAACAAGTTTAAGACAGGCGGCGAATATGGTGAGATGTTTCCGGATAGATGGCTGCCGGCGGCCGTTGTGGTATTGCCAGAGGCCTTCACGGAACAAAACAAGATGCTCAACTCTACGATGAAAATGGTCCGCGGAAAAGTAACAGATCGTTATCAGAAGGAACTTGACTTCTTGTACACAGCTTCAGCGAAAAACATAGATAACGAAGTTAATCAGGAAAATCTGAAAGCTTACATAGGCTGAAACAGACTCCGAAGTGAGAACGATATGTATAACAAGGGCGTTTAAAATGTTATTATAACATGTTTAAACGCCTTTAATATTGAAATATGAGGATAGCTATAGTTCAAAACGATATAAGGAAAGACGACACAGCGTATAATCTCGGACATATAGCAGATATGATTTCGACCGTTGAAAATGTGGATTTGATACTCATGCCTGAAATGTTTCATTGTGGATTTTCAGAGTCATCGGTGAAAAATGCACAAAAGAATGGAGGCGAAGTGCTATTGTGGATGAAGAAGATTGCAAGAGAGAAAAACTCATATATAGGAGGTACGGCTTCGGTGCGAGATAGCGAAGGAATGCATAATAGATTTTATATCGTCAGTTCGCATGGTGATGTAGTGTTTTATGATAAGCGACACCTCTTTTCGATGGGTATGGAACAAGAGAGTTATGATGCGGGCAAAGAGCGTGTGATAGTGAATATAGGCAGTGTTCGTGTATTATTGCTTGTATGTTACGACTTGCGCTTTCCGGTGTGGAGTAGAAATAGAAATGACTATGATATAGCTATCTATTCCGCCAATTGGCCAAAACCCCGACGTGATGTGTGGTTGACGTTGCTTAAAGCTCGAGCCATAGAAAATCAGGCATACGTAGTGGGTGTAAACAGAGTAGGCGAGACAGATGGTGTATATTATAGTGGTGACTCGATAGTCTACGGAGCACGAGGAGAGGTTGTATCCAGAGCCAATGAGGACGGACAAGAACAGGTGATGGTGGTAGAAATGAATATTGATGCGATGAGGAGTTTCAGAGAGAAATTTAAAGTACTAAACGACGCTGACGACTTTGTGATAAAGTGAGAATGGTTGTATCTTTCTTATCTTTTTGTCGTAGTAGGTAGAGTGAAATTAACTAAGAAAATAAAGTAATGAGATTAAACGGAAGACGAGTAAGTAGTAATGTTGACGACCGACGTCGCATGAGCGGAGGCGGAAAAGCAAGTCTTGGCATAGGCGGACTGGCAGTTGTTGCTTTGATAACGTGGCTTATGGGTGGTGACCCATTAAGCGTGTTGAGTCAAGTTGATTTGGGAAGTGTCATGTCGGGACAAGCATCAGCAACGAATTACGAACCAACGGCAGAGGAAGATGCTCTTGCTACATTCTCCGCTCAGATATTGGCAGGCACGGAAGATGTATGGAGTAAGGAGTTTCAGAAGATGGGACGTACATACGAACCTCCACGACTTGTGTTATTCTCCGGCAGTGTACAATCGGGTTGTGGTGGCGCAACATCATCGACAGGACCATTCTACTGTTCGGCCGACCAATGTGTTTATATAGACTTATCGTTCTTCATGCAGATGAAACAGCAACTGGGAGCTGATGGCGACTTTGCCTATGCCTATGTCATAGCTCATGAAGTAGGACATCATGTACAATATCTGCTCGGAACTCTCGACAAGGCGCATGAACAGATGAACAGAGTGAGCGAGAAGGAGAGCAACCGTATTAGCGTGCGTTTGGAATTGCAGGCGGATTTCTATGCCGGTGTCTGGGCTTACCATGACAACGAGATGTTCGGCTCGTTGGAAGATGGCGATATAGAAGAAGGTATCAACGTGGCGTCTAAGATTGGCGACGATTATTTGCAGAAACAAGCACAAGGATACACCGTACCCGACGCATTTAACCACGGAACATCAGCACAACGTGTACGATGGCTGAATAAAGGTCTGCAGAGTGGCCGAGTAGATGGTGGTGACACGTTCAGTCAAGATTACAACGACTTGTAATAGCTTTAGATTTTCAGAGTAAACGACGTAATGTCTTGAACATTTCTATGCGATAGACTTCAAACAACTTTATATATTGGTGTGTACCGTGTGCACACCAATATATATATGTTACCATGCATTTTAGAAACCATAAGAAGATGGGTCGTTGATTTGAAGAGCCGGATCTTCGAGTGTGTGACGATTTTTTTCGTAGTAGTCAAGACGCTCTTGGTTTCGTTTGTCCAATTCATCTTTGTTTAGCAAATTGCCGTTGTTGTCATATTTCATTATCACATGTTTGCGAGTGTCTATATCTAAAACTTTCCATTCTCCAATTTGTTTTCCTTGGTTGTAAACCCCTTCTATGCTGACATCTCCATTGTCATTTATAACTTTGTAATGTCCATGCTGTTTGCCTTTGTAATAAGATGCTTTGATTTGAATCGCACCCGATTTGTAGTAGCGAGTCCAATCCCCGTGTTGAACATCTTTTTCGTAGTGTATCACATCTAAGACTTCACCGGTAGGGTAGTATGTTATGGACGCACCGTTGATATACCCCATGGAATATGGCGTCTTGGCAATGATATTTCCTTTAACATCGAAGAAATGCCATATACCATCTTTTTGTTCTCTGTAGTAGTTGCCTTCGCTCTCTTTTCCTCCGTTCTCGTTAAAAACTACGACATGGCATGAGTCATTCATTGGGTAAAATATCTGATACATGCTCAAGTTTCCGTTGTCCGAATATCGTTTCAATGTGTCTACGGGTTTGTTGTCAACGAATTTGGCAACATACATATATCTTCCATTGGGATATTTCTTTGCCCATTCGCCTTGCTTGTGCCCCTGTTCGTCAATCTTGTTGGGTTTGTTTGGCAAATTGATGATTGGATTCTTTTTACTCGGGGCAAGTCCTCCGAAAAAGTCCGTCTGTGCATTAGATATTGAAGAACATATTGCAAGAACAGATATTGCGATTATTTTTTTCATGATGATTCTTTAGTATTGTTTTCAAAATGTAAAAGTATTAAAAACCTTTTAGAAGGACTCTATAATTTGTTAGAAAAATATTCTGTTGTCATGAAATGTGATGGTAGAAATCGTGGTGTTTAAGGGGGAGTGTTGCATATATCAGAAACAAAAAACGGTTTTTAAGTTCGCTTTCAATGAAAAAATCGACACTTTGGTATAAAAAATGTATTTTGATTTGGTGATTAGGTTTTATCACCGTATTTTTACAAACGTTTACAAGACATAAATAATAATAACAAATAGCTATGAAATTAAAAACATTATTCGTTAGCCTATTAATGGCAATGCCAATGGTAGGTTTTGCACAAGAGGATAAGTCTGCGGACGAATACAAAAATGATGGTAATGCTGCATATCGTAACAAAGATTTTGCAGGTGCTTTGACTGCTTACGAGAAAGCGATTGAGCTTTGGGGTGAAGAGTTGGATGCTGCAACAGTATACAATGCTGCCATGTGTGCTGAAAAGACAAAAGATTTGGATAAGGCAAAGGCATTGTATGAGAAGTCTGTAACATTAGACTACAAAGCAGATATTTCAACTTATAAGATTACATCTATATTAGGTAAACAAAAGAAGGTAGAGGAGCAACGAGCTGCATTAGAAGCTGCTGTTACAAAATATACAGAAGGTAAGGCTGCAGCTTTCATTAAGAAAGACTTGACAAAGTCTTATCGTGATGAGGCTTTCGCAGCATACAATGCAGGTGCAAAGAAGCTTGCTGAATGCCAGAGCGCTAAGCCGGAAGATTATGCTGCTATCAAAGCAGAAGCAAAGAAGATTTTCTCAGAAGGAACTCCTTGGATAGAGAAAGCTCTTACGGTTTCTCCTGGTGATGAGCAATGTACTAAAATCAAACAGAGCATTGATGAAATGATTGCAGAGTGCAATAAATAAGAACATGCCGGGTGAATATCTAAAACCTAATTGTCGGGGGAGAATCAATAGATTCGCCCCCTTTTTTTATACGTAGTTGTCAAATCCTATATAATATTTTCTGTCTTATGAGAAAAGGTTAAATCTTGTTTTGGGGTAATGTCATTTCCTGAAAAAAGTTGACTCCGTTTGGAGTCTTTCCCTGATATAAGTTGACTCTGGTTAGACTTATAACTGTTATTTGTTGACTTGTTTTTATTA
>CALAUL010000031.1 GCA_937892255.1 uncultured Bacteroidales bacterium
CACGTGATGCAACGTCACGTGGTACGAGGTTACCGAATGCAGGATAACGACGCTCCAAGTAGAAGTCACGATCCTCATCTGGAATATCTGTTGGTTTCTTCTTTCCTGCACGAATAGCTTCTGCATCCTCTTTCTTCTTTGGCACCCAAATACGTCCATCGTTACGAAGTGACTCTGACATAAGTGTCAACTTTGACTGAAGTTCTCCATGTACTGGGATACATGTAGGGTGTATCTGTGCGTAACATGGGTTAGCGAAATATGCACCCTTCTTATATATCTGAACTGCTACAGAGCCGTTAGAACCCATAGCATTAGTAGAAAGAAAGAATGTATTACCATAACCACCTGTACCAATAACTACTGCATGTGCAAAGAAACGTTCTATCTTACCTGTTACAAGGTTACGTGCTATAATACCACGTGCGCGACCTTCGATGATTACCACATCAAGCATCTCATAACGAGTATAAAGCTTCACTGTACCTGCACTTACCTGACGAGAGAGTGCTGAATAAGCACCAAGAAGAAGCTGCTGACCTGTCTGACCCTTAGCGTAGAATGTACGTGACACCTGAGCTCCACCGAACGAACGGTTAGCAAGCAAACCACCATACTCACGTGCAAAAGGAACACCCTGAGCTACACACTGGTCGATGATGCTATTTGACACCTCGGCCAAACGATATACGTTAGCCTCACGTGCACGATAGTCTCCTCCCTTAATAGTATCATAATAAAGACGGTATACAGAGTCACCATCGTTCTGATAGTTCTTAGCAGCATTAATACCACCCTGTGCCGCTATAGAGTGTGCACGACGTGGAGAATCCTGAATACAGAAGTTCAATACATTGAAGCCCATTTCACCAAGCGAAGCTGCTGCTGAAGCACCTGCCAAACCAGTACCGACAACGATAATATCAAGCTTACGCTTATTTGCTGGGTTAACAAGCTTCTGATGTGCCTTATAGTTTGTCCACTTTTCCGCCAACGGTCCCTGTGGAATCTTAGAATCTATTGTAGCCATAAATAATGATTTTCTATTTAGATTATTACATGAGTGGGAACAAACCGAAATAATAGCCCACTACAACCAATGCAAAGCCCAAGCAGATGATAGTAGAGTATACTACCGAAATCTTCTTCAAACGCTCTATCCATACAAGGTTATTCCAACCAAGTGTATGAAGTGCACTCCAGAAGCCATGGTTCAAGTGAAACCAAAGGGCAGCCAACCATACTACATAAGCTATTACAACCCATAGATGACTGAAGTAATATGCAATGAACCCTGCGCCATCAGTACAAGAAATAGCTTCTGTAGCACCACAAACCATTACCTCATGTGCTCCCATAAGCTCTGCAAACATCATCTTGTACCAGAACTGCGCTCCATGAAGCGCAAGACCTGCCAACACGATAAGACCAAGAACAAGCATGTTCTGTGATGCCCACTCTACACCAGCAGGCTTAGCCGTAACAGCATAAGAACTATTGCCACGAGCCGCCTTATTTCTCATTGTAAGAATGAAAGCATAAACAATGTGTATCAAAAAACCTGCTGCTAAAATCACTGTTGCTACTACTGCATACCAATTAGCACCAAGAAATTCGCACACCATGTTGTAGCCCTCAGCAGAGAATACTGCGACAAGGTTCATACACATGTGGAACGTAAGAAAGAGCACAAGGCAGACACCTGTGATACTCATTACCAACTTACGTCCGATAGATGAATTAAATAAACCACTCATAAATAATTGTTTTTAATATTATTCTAATTGTAAGTTTTGATTTTTTACCGCAAAAATACGACGTAGGTTTTCCTTACCCAAACCAAATAAAGAAATTTTTCTCTATTTAAAACCGTTCTTAATATCGTCTTTAGAACCTCGTCTCTGCACATAACGATGGTTTTGTGCTTTCGTGTTCCACTGACTATATGATTTTCACGCAGTTCGTTGTTATTTCAAGGCTATTTATTACTCACTCCAAGGTATCCATTTTTTATAATCGACATCTTTGAACATCTCTGCTCTTGTGATATTTGTGTTGACGTCTTGTTTTGACAACAAAAACTTGTCAATAAACGCCGCCACCTCAGGTCTCTGACTCTCCGGCACGACGCAATGCATGTGTCCACCTTCTATCGAAAAGCCCATTCTGTCGCTTATTCCAAATGTCTCCCACACTTTGCGTGCCGCTTGACATGCTACATAATTAGATTCATCGGCGAGCCATTCGTAATCTGTATTGCCCAACACAAACAATGCTCTCGGAGCAATGAGTGCCGCCGCCATGTGATGATCTATCGGCAATCGGTTGACATTGCTGTCGGCAAACTGGAACATACTCTCCAAGAACCACGATTTGTTTGTTCTGCCGAGTGTTTCCACATTTCCAAGTGTCTCCGATACTCTCCACGCATCTACACCGCCACCTCCGGGCTCTTGTGCTATGGTGAGTGCTATGCGTTCATCAAAAGCCCCTGCAAAGAGTGCCATCTTACCGGCAAACGAACAGCCTGTGACAGCTACTTTGCTCATGTCGATATTTGCCTGCTCGCTAACCATTTCCAAGCCATCTATAAGACGACTTATTCCCCATGGCCATGCTGTATATGCTCCCATAACTGTCATTTCAGGGTAGAGCTTGTTGATAGGTTCTGTGCCTCGTGTCTGTGTATGCGACATGACTTGTGGGAAGTTGAATGCTATCTTTGCGATGTTGCGTTCGTCAAAGAGTTCTGCCGGCATGGAGCCTGTCGGCATTCCTATTCCTATCACTATCGGGTGAGGTCCTTCTCCTTCAGGGATGAAGAGTCGCGATAATATTGTCAGTGTTTCGCCATTGGCATGTACCGTCACTCGCAATGTGTCATCGGACAGAGTGGCTTCGATGCTGTCTCGTGATACCGTTGGTTTAAGTCCCAACTCATAATGCCAAAAACGATGCATTATTTCAAATCGATGCTTTTCCCAATCACTGAAATCTGTACTTCTGCCACTTCCATCAGCCCATTCAAATGGGTCTGGAAGATGCTCTATCACGGGCAATTCGCACAAAGTCGGCATATATGGGACCGTATATTCTGCTCCGCTATACTCTTTATCATACACAAGAGGCGGAATTTGTTCTGTACACGACATTGTGCATGTCGCTGCTATGACAACCGTAGGTAAAAATGTTTTAATGTTCATAATATATTTTGTTTTGACATGACTATAGCGTGTATTGGCAGAAGTCCGAACATACAGTTCTTTGTGAACAGCATTCGTCGTTACATTTTACAACTTGCTATGTTCTCCTTTTTATTTTTGATCCGTAAAATCCTTCCGTTTCCGAATCGTGATATTAAGGCTTATTTTCCACTTTAATAAATCTATCCAAAACCATAATCTCATTTGCTATGGCTTTGAATAGATTTACGTTTGAATATTCCTTATTACTTCTGCAGAAATCCGTTGGCAGAGAGCCATTGGATAAATATGGCGTACCATTGCTCGGTTGTTGTCTCTCCTGTTGTAGGCATCAGAGCGTAAGGGCCGCGACCGTCTCCAAAGAGATGTATCTCTGCTTTTGCTCCGGCTTTTTTCCATTCTAAAAAAAGTCCCAACACGCCCGCTGCCACATTAGGATGGTCGACACGTGACAATATAAGCAGTGGCGGAGCTTGTTCGGGCACTGTGACAGGCATGAGCGAAGGTCCATAGTTTGTACATATATACGATGGTACAGACTCAGAGTCATTAGCGAGCATCGTTGCAGCCAATGCCACACCGCCTCCGGCAGAGAATCCCATGTAACCCACTTTTTGAGGGTCGATATTCCATTTATCGGCATTCTGACGAACCAACTTTATAGCTGCCACAGCATCACGTGCTGCGCATTGCAATATCGAGTCGCCTGCCGGGAAATGTGCAGGATTAGCATCTGCCTTCGGAAAATGATCTATAGCTGTAACATCTACCATAGGACCGAATTTCATACCCTGCGGTGGACGTGAGTTGTTGAGACGATATTTCAATCCTATGGCAGCGATACCTTTTGCATTAAGGACTTCTGCCATCTGTTCGACATCGGTAGTCCACGACAATGCACGCAAGCCTCCACCCGGACATAACACCACCGCACAGCCGTTTGCTTTCTCTGCCGGTGGCAGATATACCTCAACAGAGGGCTGTACTTCCCCTGTTATATCTTTCAGCTCGCCTCTGTACGAAATGTTCTCTTTTACAACACTCACTTCTGATGCTGTGGATAGCTCTATCTTTTCTTGAGCAACAAGGGGTAGAGTCCCCACAGCTATCAGTACAGTTAAAAGTGTTCTTTTCTTCATCATGACGCCGGCTTGTGTTTCTTAGAATTTCAACTCTTTGGCCGTGCCCGAGAATGTATCAACACGTGCTGTAACATTTGTCATGTATAGTACAGCCATGTTGTTGTCGTTGGCTTTATACATGTATTGCAAACTCGGATTGCGTTTAAGCATCTCCTCTTTTACTGACAATGTCTCGTCGTTGACAAGTGTTCCGCTGATGCGTATCCATTCACTTCCCGACTTTTTCAATGCACATATTTCGAATTTACCATTTGCGGCCATCTGCTTGTAAACGTTTTTTACTTTGCCTGTCACAACATAGAGTTTGCCGTCGATAATCTCTGCGACGCCAAAAGGTCGAACTCTTGGCTGGTCTTTCTCTACTGTTGCGATGTAAAATGTTCCACATTCTTTCAAGAATGCCGCCACTTCCTGCATGTTCTGTTGTTTTACATCTTGTGCTGATGCATTGTTTGTACTTAAAACGCTCAAAGCAAAAATTGCTACTAATACTAATAATAATCTCTTCATGTCTATATGTGTTTATTGTAAATATACTGTGGCAAAAATATTGTTTTCTGTCAATATCACAAATCTTTATTGAGTCGACATTGGTTTGATTTGTACTCTTTCGTTCGAAAGAAGTCTTTCGCTTAGTTCTTTGGTATTTAGATTGATGTGTTTATTAACAAAGTCCGGAACGTTATATGAATAAGGCAATTCCTTGTAATACTCGATAGGTTTTTTTTGTGGCAATAGGAAGGGTTTGCTTGCGTTTCCCTTTTCGTCGATATGTGCCAAATAGAGGCGGGTATAACGTCCGTCATCTCTGCGACTGCTGAATACGCACCAACGTGAATTGCTACTCCAGTTATGAAAACTCTCCGTGTCGGTGCTATTCATTGGTGTCAGAGGTTGCTCTTCGCCCGTTTGAAGATCGACCAACCAAAGGTCGGCTTCCTTGTGCCATATAGGGAAGTTGCCATAGTCGAAGAGTGTATACATCAAGTATCGTCCATCGTATGACGGTCGAGGGAACGAAATGCTTTTCCCACCATGAGCGGCATTAACTATTGTGTCGATTTTGTCACCGAAAGTTCCATCTTCCGGATTGAAGGCAATGCTGCACAGATTATATCTGACCTTATTGTAATCTTGTGGCATGTCCATAGCCTGTGCAGAGCAGAAATATAGTGTCTTGCCATCTGCCGAAAAAGCCGGAAATGTCTCATACGACGAGGTTTGCTCCAACAGCTTTGAACGTAACAAGGTATGTGTCTCAGGGTGATAAACCATTACGTTGGACTCATTGTCAAATACTTCGACCAACTTTCTATCTGCTGCATGAAACACCTGTTTCGTGTCGTTTGTCGAGTAAGCAATGTATTCGCCCGTTGGGTGCCAATAGGGATAGACACAAGCAGCAAGTGTGGAGTCTGTCTTGGTGTTGAGCAACTCGCTTTTTCCGCCCGTTTGCATAAGCGTGGCACCGTATTTGCCTCTGACATGCAGACTCAGTTGGTCAGGGTTTGTCCTATTTGTACTATGACAATTCACGCACATGTACGATGTCAACGTGTTTTCTACCAACTTATGCTCTTTGAAGTTTGACAAATCGCGCTCATATATGCCCATCTTTCCAAAAGAGACATATCCCGGAGCCACTAAACGATATGCCACGCCATACTCTATCGTGTCGCCGCTGACATACATGGCGAAGTCTCGATATTGTGTCCAAACTCCCTCTCTCTCTATTGTCACGGTAAACATCAGACTATCTTCTCTATTCTTCTCCAACAGCTCTTTCCACTCTTTCTGTGGGAACTGTATCACGTCACCTTGCACGTGAATAGAACCGCCCTTGCCACCCTTTACTTTCACGTCTATATAGTGGTCGTTGTACTCCTCCTCTATGCCAAAGTTCATCGGCGCTATCGTGGCAGGAATTGTGACACCGATATAGTCGGGATATATGGGAGGAAAGTCCTTCACAAGTATCGGATTCTCTACGTCGTGTCTGCAACTCGCAACACCAAACACAAGAACTATTATATACAGAATGTGCTTTTTCATAGTGTTATTTGCTTATTCTAAATAAATAATACCAATATGTATTCCCGAAATAATCTTCCAATGTTTGCTTTTTGTCGGGAGCATAATTCAATGCCCGAGCAAAATCCTCTATCTTTCTCACTATATCCTGCGATGGCGTGAAAGGCAATTGGCTGTAGTCGTCATATTTCTCACGCCAATAGTACAACACGGCTTCTTGAATACCTTGTGGAATACGTTTATATCCTGCCCTATTCATCAGGGAAAGACAGTCGACCAATGTCTCAAAATCATGAGAAAGCAACAAGTGTGCATATAACATCTCCAACGCCAATGTGTTATTGGGATTGACACTTACAAGCTGATACAATATGGCTGTCATCTGATGTTCATCGAACAGAAAATCTTCTTTGATGCGATAGTCGAGCAACATCTTCCATTCCGGATTTTGCAATATCAATTCCGGATTTCTGACATACTCCATTGCACGCACTGCCCATGTCCTGTAATAGACTGTTTTTTGCAATGCCGTCAAGTATCTCTCTGCTACTTTGTAATTACCATTCAATAAGTTTGTCTCCGCAAGACGTTTGTACAGTCGGGCACTTTTTCTGTAATTCAATGTGCTTTGTATCCCCTCGAAGGCATAACGTTGTGTCTCATTGATAAGTCCCAAATGATACATGACCTCGCACGATATTATCGGTGCAACGAAATCCGAAGTGTAGATAGGCAACAACGTCTGAATGTTGCTCTGATAGTAATGAAACATTCTATCTGTCAACATTCCCATTTTTCCCAACGCCAAATTCAGACAGCATACAGCCAAAGGTTCTGTCGGAGACTCTTTCTCCGCCATGGCTATTACCTTTTCCCACTTGCCACGACATATCAACTGATGATATTGAAATATCTCCTCACGTTTAGTGTCCATTTGCGAAGCTATCAATCCTCCTCCCATGGCATAGAGCACAGTGGCAAAACAACTTATCCTGACAATCATCTGTTTGCGTATTTCGGGAAGCAACGTCATCGCCCATGGTATTAGGGCAAAACTAAATGCCGAAATAAGCATCAGAGGAGGAATGTCATCATACGAACGGGAATAGTTCAGCCCCAAGAATATTTTTTGGGTTGGATAATGCAAATAAAAACTTGCAATGTACGGAACAAGACATGCTATAAATATTATCAGCACCGCCTTCCACAGCTCTCTCTTAATGCTGCGCATATTGCAGACAGCCCACAAAACAAAGACGAAATGTGCCGGTCCTGCCAACCAATAAAGAAGTGGCGTGACAAGCAACGTGTATACCGTCTTTGTCTTTTCCGACTTGATATACTGCGCGATGAGTATAGCTATTACTACAAGCATAAGAGCAACGGGAAGAGAGAGCAACATATCCTCGTTGCACATTGCGCTCCATAGCAACACAGATGGCAAAAACGACAGGAAATAGTATTGCGATTGTGCTCCGCTATTCTTTGCCACTGTCCACACGCCACGCTGAAAAGCTACAAGCAAAAGTGCAATGATAAGCGCACCCGAGTAATGTATGTAGTAAAATTGCGTCAAGAACTCGCCTATATAGTCGGCTAATCCTCCGGCCATAGATATTCTCTCAATCAGATAATCGGTATCGAAGAGGAACATCTGCAATAGCTCTTGGTACTGAATATGCCCCCAATATAGGTTGTTCCAAACAAGCCATGCCACAACGCCATAAAGCAACGACAACAACTCTTTCCAATATTTCTGTATTATGTTTTTCATGGAATATCTCTTTTCCTGATTGTTAAGGTAAATATCTCGATTTTAGCAACTCATGATGTACACACAAAAAACAAGAGCGACCAATCAGTCATCAAGACTACTTAGTCACTCTCTGTGTACCCAGAGCCGGGATCGAACCGGCACGGATTACTCCATTGGTGTTTGAGACCAACGCGTCTACCAATTCCGCCATCTGGGCTTTTGCGAGTGCAAATATAGAGCAAGAATTTATTTCTTGCAAGTCTTTTCTGTTATTTTTTCGTTTTTCTCCTCTCTCTTTTCTCATATCGCTATCAAAAACCTATCTCCGACGTGCCGCAACTTCGATGTTTCAGAAATATTTAGTCTCACTCCCTACTATAGCGCTCAACAATGCATTGGCCAAACGGCTTGCTCCTATACGGAACATCTCGACCGATGTCCATTCGTCGCCCAACACTCTCTGTACGATATTGTAGTAGTAACATGCATCTTCCACCGTCTGTACTCCTCCGGCAGGTTTAAATCCAACCTTACGACCATTTTTTGCCGCAAAGGCTTTTATGGCATTGCACATCACAAATGCGGCTTCGGGTGTTGCTCCTATGCCGTTTTTGCCCGTTGAGGTCTTTATCATGTCTGCTCCCGCTTCCATTGCGAGTATCGATGCGTTCCATATTATCTGTGGGTCGGAGAGAGTTCCTGTCTCAAGTATCACTTTCAGACGTGCCTTATCGCCACACGCCTCTTTTATTTGCACTATCTCTTGGTAGACAAATTCATAGTTGCCTTCCAACATTTCGCCAACTGATATCACCACATCTATCTCGTTTGCTCCGAATTCTATCGCTTTGCGCACTTCCATGCATTTTATATCCGTAAATGTCTGCGATGATGGGAAACACGCTGCCACGACGGCTTTGTATACTCCCTCTACTTTCAGTGCTTGTTTGAGTACTGGTGCAAATACCGGATAAACACAAATGCCTCCTACATTTTGCAATGTAGGATAGTCGACAGCAAAGGTGTTGACTTTCTCCACAAAGGCTCTTACGCTCTCCGACGAGTCAGAGGTATTGAGCGAAGTGAGGTCTATAGCGCTGAACATCTGTTGTAGAGCTGCTTTGTCTTTGGCATATTTTATCGAGTCTGCTTTTATCTCTTGCAGACGGCTCGTCATCTCGGCTATCTCCGCAGCAATGGGAAAATTTATAAGTAGTTCTTCCATATCGTTACTTTAGTTTGTCATTATTTATATGTCGTAGATTGTCGCGTTGTGTCTTCTTTCTGAGGTTTGCTTCAAAGGTTTCGTTCAAGTCTACTCCTGTCTGATTGGCTATACAGATTATCACCCATAGCACATCGGCAAGTTCGTCTGCCAGATTAAGTTCTTCTCCGTCTTTACGACTTTGTTCGCCGTAAGTACGTGCCATTACACGTGCCAATTCTCCCACTTCTTCTGTCAGAATAGCCATATTGGTAAGCTCGGAGAAGTACCTCACTCCGTACTTTTTTATCCATTTGTCGACGCATTCTTGTGCTTCCTTCAGTGTATATTGCTGCATGGGTTATAAGTCTTTGCGTTGTGTATCTATTATTATTGTTACCGGGCCGTCGTTGATGAGCTCTACTTGCATGTCGGCTCCAAATTCGCCTGTCGCAATGTTCTTTCCAAGGACGTCGCTTATACTCTCCACAAAGGCATTGTATATGGGTATGGCTGTATCTGGCTTTGCCGAATCAATATACGATGGTCTGTTCCCCTTTTTTGTCTTGGCAAACAGTGTGAATTGACTTACTACCATTATCTCGCCATCTACATCTTTCACCGAGCGATTCATCACTCCCTCTTCATCGTTGAAGATTCGTAGGTTGACAATCTTCTGTACAAGCCAATCCATATCGCTTCCGTCTTCTCCAACCTCAACAGCGAAGAGTATCATCAGGCCTTCGCCTATGCTGTTTGTTTTGATGTTGTTGATGGTTACGCTTGCTCTTTTTACTCGTTGTATTACTACTCGCATCGTTTTCTATTCCATGTTCTTTGCAAAGATAATGTTTTTTGCATGTTACTCACAATTGCGAATCGCAATCTCGCATGGAAGATGCCCCCCGGCACATATCTCTGCCACTTATGCATACTATTAAAAAATAATATTGCGGTCATCATTTCACAACGATGCCGCAATACTCTTCAATAAATAAATGAAGTATGAAAAAAAATGTATGTGTGTGTTAATATTTCTGTGCCAACATTCCGAACAATGTTCCGACAAAACCTCCTGCCATGTCTGTTGAGAGGAAATCGCCCGAGAGTTGTTCCGACATCACTACTTCGCCATTGTTGGTGGCCTTGAGAGTATAGATGTCATTATCTGCAGATATCGACAAGTTGAGTTTATCCGTGCTGATAGGCAATGTCTTTAGCACCTTTTTCTCGCCGTTGATAACAGCGTATGACACAAGTTCTTTGCTTGTGATGCCTATAGCCATGAAGTTACGGTCGTTTTGGAATGCCGCTATGCCGGCAAACTTATCTTCACTGCTTGCAGATAGCTCTACATCTGCCGAAGCCGAACATTTGAGATGACTCTGACGGAATGCTACAAAGTGCGGATTACAAATGCTGTCTAAACTTGTATTGTCAAATGTCATGTTAAGTGTACCCTCTGTTACGTTGTACCACTTGCTACGTACATTGCGCACGAAGAGGTAACGCTCTGAAAGTTCTGCCTTTGAGAAATCATCCGTCCATGTAAAGTTTCCTGAGAAGTCTCCATATGTACCCTCTGCCATTGGCTTGTTTGTCGCAGGCTTCTGTGTCATTACCAAAGGCACCTCTTTGCCTTGCTCGAGTATGAGTGGCAATCCGTCAACCATAGTCACAGGGAGCAGGAATGTCTCGCGACCTGTGTTGTAATATCCCTTCGGATATGGGCGACAGCCAAGGAATATAGACCACCACTGTCCGTTGGCATCTTGTACCATGTCGGCATGTCCTGTACATGTCACCGGATTAGCTCTGTCAGCAGGCAGGTCTCGCTGTGTGAGGATAGGGTTTATAGGTGCCGGCGTATATGGTCCTTCCGGTGAGTCGCTCACCAAAATCACTTCAGAGTGGTTCACGCTTGTTCCGCCTTCGGCTGCCATGATGATATATTTACCATCTATCTTATAGATGTGCGGACCTTCTATCCATACAGGATTCTCTTCCGGGTGTATTCCCCCGTCTACTACGACCCAAGCATTGCCTACTACACGGTCTGTCTTCGTGTCGAAACGATGCATCCACAATGCTCTGTGCCCATCGTAACGTGCTTCGCCTATTGGCTCATCGTTGTTGATGATATATGCCGAACCATCGTCATCGAAGAAGAGAGATGGGTCTATTCCTCCTACCTCAGGTATCCATATCGGTTCTGACCACTCTCCGCTCTCAGGGTCTTTGCTCTTCACTATGAAGTTGCCGCCACACTCTACACATGTGGTGATGACATAGAATGTATCATTGTGCGGGTTATATCGTATTGTAGGGGCAAAGATACCTTCCGATACCTGCAGACCATCGTACGACAGGGTCGCAGGGTCATCTATCACGTAACCTATCTGTTCCCAATGTATCAAGTCGGTACTCTTGAATATTGGCATAGAGGGAAAATGTGTAAATGACGAATTGACGATATAATATGTATCGCCCTTCTGACATATTGACGGGTCAGGGTAGTATCCCGACAATATCGGATTGCAATATGCTGAATCTCTGTTTACATCAGTGTAAACGTCATCGTAGCCTTCATATTTGAAATTGTCAAACTTTGCCACTTCGGTGCTATTACATGCCACCATTGTCGCCATGACTACACTTGCCGAAAAGTATCGCATTAATATTCTCATTATGTGTTAGTTTTTATGAGTATAACAAGTTTATATTTCGTTTGCGAATTTACAAAACAATACATTTTATCGCTTTTATTTAATGTTACATATATTTGCGTCAAAATAACACTTCTTAATTTTTAAATATGATTCAAACCTGACGATGCGTACATATGTGATACTCTTATACAGCGAAAACATCTATTGTCCGCTATATCTTGACACACAAGTCTATTTTTTTCCTATTCCTTAGACTTCGGCTTCAGTTGTTAGCTTCAAATACTAATCGAAAAGTTTACTATTCATTAAGCCAAAAAATTGGAAAGTTGATTTCGCTGTCCTGTTATAAATATCTACAGTATTGTTGCAAGTCATTGTACCATCATCGAACGAGAAATTGATAAATCATCAGATAATTGATGAAATCGCAAATATATAACCTTATACCCTGAGTTCAACTTAGAGCCAATATCAATCTTTTTCCTCAACAACTCTTAACTCAGACAAAACCTTTCATGCTGTCAGTCAACATTCAAACTCCAAGCCAACAAATATTTGTGACGTTTTTGTATTTCATCACAAACAACATCATAATCAACTTCTAAGAACAACAGAGCGCACCCGACATCTCTGCCGAATGCGCTCTCTTTTATATGCTTTGTCGTTTTAACTTACTTCTCCTTACTTAGCTACTACCTTGTAACTCTTGCCATTCACTACAACGATATAGATTCCTCTTTCGACACTCTCAACCTTACCAAGGTTTTGTCCCAAGACAGAATATACTGTGTAGTCATCTGCGCCCTCTACTGCAATTTCGTTGCCGATGAGACGAACTTTTACATCAGAAGTCTGTATGTCTGAGATTGGGGTATCGTCTTTTTCAAACTCTGCTGTAAGCATCATATCTGATGTAACAATCACTGTGCGTGAATTATCAGTAACGCCATCACTCCACTTAACGAACTTATAACCCTCTGCAGGAGTAGCTGTGAGCGTTGCTTCGTCGCCATGCTTGTATGTACCAGCGCCTTCTACTGTGCCATTTTCTGCTTCCGTTGTAAGTGTGTACTCTTTCAACTCGAACTCTGCTGTTAGTGTCATATCTGACACAACTACTATAGTGCGATGATTATCTTTAACGCCATCGCTCCATTGTACGAACTTATAACCTTCTGCAGGAGTAGCTGTGAGCGTTGCTTCGTCGCCATGCTTGTATGTGCCAGCGCCTTCTACTGTGCCATTTTCAGCATCGGTTGTAAGCGAATACTCTTTCAACTCGAACACTGCTGTTAGTGTCATATCTGACACAACTACTATAGTGCGATGATTATCTTTAACGCCATCGCTCCATTGTACGAACTTATAACCCTCGGCAGGAGTAGCTGTGAGCGTTGCTTTATCGCCATGCTTGTATGTACCAGCACCTTCTACTGTGCCGTTCTCGGCAGTGACATCTACAAAATATGCACCAACGATATTCGTAAAATCCTTCCAATATTCAGCACTCTTGTATGCGTCTACACTTGACTTTGGTACATATACCGGGATAGATTTATCAACGTCATCGAACGTATAACTACCACCGATTGTTGGCGGTGTGGTATTCTTGCTTGTTATGCTTGTAAGAGCGGTACAATTTCTGAAAGCATAATTTCCTATCGACGTAACACCCTCGGGGAGGGTTATGCTTGTAAGACTGTTACAACCACTGAAAGCAGCATATCCTATCGACGTCACACCCTCGGGGAGGGTTATGCTTGTAAGAGCGTCACAACTTCTGAAAGCATAATCTCCTA
>CALAUL010000032.1 GCA_937892255.1 uncultured Bacteroidales bacterium
GAGCTATTGGAACTCTGTGATAGTATGGGTTTCATCGTTATGGATGAGACGTTTGATATGTGGCGTAAGCGCAAGACGACATACGACTATTCGCTCTATTTCAATGAGTGGCACGAGAGAGATCTTACAGATCTTGTGTTGCGAGATCGCAATCATCCGTCTATATTCATGTGGAGTATAGGTAATGAAGTGTTGGAACAGTGGACAGATGCCAATGCCGACACCCTCGACATAGCAGCTGCAAACCTTCTGCTTAATATGAAACGCGAGACATCAGCATTGGCAGGAGACTCTACTTTGTCGGTCAACTCATTGCTCACGCAGAAGCTCTGTAATATGATTCATGACCTTGACCCGACACGTCCTATTACATCGGGCAACAACGAACCCGACCCCAAGAACCATCTCTTCAAAGCCGGAACGCTCGACATAATAGGATTCAACTACCACGATGACTGGTTCAGCGACGTGCCAAAGAACTTCTCAGGAAAGCCGTTCATCGTCACAGAGAGTGTATCTGCGCTGATGACGCGAGGCTATTATAAGATGCCGTCAGATGTGGAGTTCCTTTGTCCTGAACGTTGGGACAAGCCATATCATGACCCATCGTTCTCATGCTCGTCATATGATAACTGTCATGCTCCGTGGGGCTCACGACACGAGACGACATGGGGACATGTCAAGTATAAGAAGTTCATCGGCGGTCAGTATATATGGACCGGATTCGACTATATCGGAGAACCTACGCCATACGGCTGGCCGGCACGTTCTTCGTTCTTCGGATTGGTAGACTTGGCCGGATTCCCAAAGGATATATACTACATGTATCAGAGCGAATGGACAGACAAAGATGTGTTACATCTCTTCCCTCATTGGAACTGGAAAGAGGGCGAAGAAGTCGACATGTGGTGCTACTACAACAATGCTGACGAGGTAGAGCTCTTTGTCAACGGTGAGAGTCAGGGTGTACAATATAAGGATAGTCTTGTATTTCATACTATGTGGCGTGTGAAGTATCATCCGGGAGAGGTGACAGTCATAAGCCGTAAGGACGGAAAGGATATAGGTAAGAAGACTATTAAGACCGCAGGACGTCCGGCACAGATACGTCTTACGGCAGACCGTAGCAGGATAAGAGCAAACGGAGAAGACCTGTCGTTCGTCACGGTCGAAATTCTTGACCAAGATGGCAACTTGTGCCCTAAAGCCGAGAATAATGTCTCATTTGACATAGAAGGTGTGGGCTTCATTGCCGGAGTAGACAACGGCTCGCCTATAAGCCTCGAACGATTTAAAGACAATCACCGCAAGGCGTTCTATGGCAAATGTTTGGTCGTAGTGCAAAGCAATGGACAAGTCGGCAACATACGAGTGAAAGCGATATCCGATGGCCTTGAAACAGGAGAGGTTATCATCAACTGTTTAGAAAAAGCGCAATATTAGTTTATCATCATCAATACATAAAGATTATGGATTGTCCACAAGACCCATTTATGTTGTTGAGCTTCATTAATACTAAGTTGAGAGATGAGTATTCGACGCTTGATGATTTGTGCAAGTCTCTTGATGTAGAAAGAGCAGTTCTTGAAGAGAAACTGGCAGAGGCGGGTTTCATATATATGGAACATATTAACCAGTTCAAATAGCAATTCACATAACACAATTATAACAAATGAAACGATTTATTGTACCGTTGGCGACGTTGGCTCTTGTGGCTTGCCAACCAGCCAAGAATGAAAGCAAACAACTTACTGACGCTCAGATAGAGAAGTGTATCGATGAACTATTGCCACAGTTGACACTTGAGGAGAAAGTGGCGATGTGTCATGCTCAGTCGAAGTTTACATCTCCGGGAGTGCCTCGCTTGGGTATTCCACAACTTATGATGAGTGATGGACCTCATGGCGTTAGAGCTGAGATAAACTGGGACGACTGGGGGTATTCGGGTTGGACTAATGACTCGTGTACTGCATTCCCAGCCTTGACAGCCTTGGCATCGACATTTCGTCCTGAGCTATCGGAGATATATGGTAGTGCCGTTGCAGAAGAGGCGTTGTACAGAGGTAAGGATATAATGCTCGGTCCGGGCGTCAATATCTACCGCACACCTCTTTGTGGTCGTAATTTTGAGTATATGGGAGAAGACCCATACCTTGCGTCAGTCATGGTTGTTCCATACATACAGGGAATGCAACGTCATGGTGTAGCGTCGTGTGTAAAACACTATGCGCTCAATAATCAGGAGACATGGCGTAACGAAGTAGATGTTCATGTTAGCGAACGAGCTTTGCGAGAGATATATCTTCCTGCTTTTGAAGCTGCAGTTAAGGAGGGCGGTGCTTGGTCTATTATGGGTTCGTACAATCTTTTTAGAGGCCAACACTGTTGCCATAATGATGTCCTCATTAATAAGATTTTAAAAGGTGAGTGGGGCTTTGATGGTTGTGTCATCACCGATTGGGGAGGTGCTCATGATACAAAAGAGGCAGCTCTTAATGGTCTTGATATAGAGATGGGTTCATGGACTAATGGTCTGACATCTAATACTACGTTGGCATACGACAACTATTGGCTTGCAACACCATATCTTGAGATGCTGAAGAAAGGTGAATTGCCTATGTCAACACTTGATGATAAAGTGCGTCGTATATTGCGTCTTATGTTCCGTACTACGATGAGTAAGGAACGTGGCTTAGGAACGTTGTGTAGCGATGAGCATTTCCAAACAGCATATAAGATAGCTGCGGAGTCAATGGTGCTACTTAAGAATGATAATTCGCTCTTACCTCTTGATGCGTCGAAGAAGATGACAATAGCCGTTATAGGAGAGAATGCTACACGTTCTATGTGCAAGGCTGGTGGTTCGTCAGAGCTAAAGACAAAACGCGAAATATCACCTCTTGAAGGTATAAAAAGCCGTTTCCCGAATGCAGATGTTGTATATACTATGGGTTATGCCAGTGGACCTTCAACATACGGACGTGTATTGCCTTCGGTGCTCAATGCTGATAGTTTGGTAAAGAAAGCAGTTGAGGTAGCAGAGAAAGCAGATGTCGTTGTCTTTGTAGGAGGTCTTAATAAGAGTCATGAGCAAGATTGTGAAGCTGGTGACCGTGTAGCTTTGGAGTTGCCTTTTGGACAGAACGAGCTTATAGAAAAGTTGCTTGAGGTAAACCCTAAGATGGCACTCGTCCTTGTGAGTGGTAATGCTGTTGCTATGCCATGGATAGATAAGATGCCGGCTGTCATGCAGGCATGGTATTTGGGTAGTGAAGCTGGTAACGCTATAGCAGATGCTCTATGTGGTGTTATCAATCCGTCGGGTAAATTGCCTATTTCGTTCCCTGTGCGTCTTACAGACAATGCTGTACATAGCTTTGAGGGTGATGTTGAGGTCTATCCGGGAGATAAGGCAAACGGATATAAGCAAGTATATAAAGAGGATATCTTGGTTGGCTATCGTTGGCATGATACTAAGAATATCAAACCACTCTTTGCCTTTGGTCATGGCTTGAGCTATACTACATTTGAGGTGAAGGATATCAACGCAACTATTAAGGGTGACATGGTCAATGTGACAGCTACTGTAGTCAACACAGGCAAATGTGATGGTGCTGAAGTTGTGCAGGTGTACGTAGGTATGAATGATTCGAAAGTAGCACGTGCTACAAAGGAACTCAAAGGCTTTAAAAAGGTTGACCTTAAGGCAGGCGAGACAAAGAGTGTATCAATAGATATTCCTGTTAAGAAACTTGCTTACTACAACGAACAGAAAGCAGATTGGGAAGTAGAGCAGGGTACATACACTTTCCATGTAGGTACAGCTTCTGATGATATTGACAAGCTCATAGAACTTGCGATAAAGTAATCGAGCTATTAGGCAAGAAATAAAACATTTTGGTGCGCACCGTGTGCGCATTTAATGCGCACTATATGCGCACTGAATGCGCATGCGGTGCGCACCATCTATTTTTTGTCGGTAGAGTGAAATGCTGATGTTGTATCGGGAATACCCATCTTTGGTGTTGTTGGGTTGAAATAATGATGGAGAGGGAGAAGTGTATTATGATAGCGTTTGAAAGAGCTTTAAATGGTGTTTAAACAGTATTTAAATGACGTTTAAACGACCTTAGAGTGTGTTTTAAGACTATTTGATTGTCTGTATTGTTTCGCAAAATACAGAAGAAGATGAAGCTCTCTTTTGGAGGGAATATAGAGATAAAACAAGAATGGGATAAGCCTATAGAGCTTATCCCATTTACTATTATGTAGAGTATTCGATTACAAATCGCTTTCTTTCATACGTTCGGCGTTTTCTGCTACTGTCAGACGGTCTATACACTCCTGTATATCGCCGTCCATGAATGCGCCGAGGTTATATATCGTATAGTTGATACGGTGGTCAGTGATACGTCCTTGAGGGTAGTTGTATGTACGTATCTTTGCTGAACGGTCGCCAGTGCTGACCATTGTCTTACGCTTAGAGGCTATGTCATCTATGTATTTCTGATGTTCTTTATCGTAGATAAATGTACGTAGACGGCTGAGTGCACGCTCTTTGTTCTTTGGTTGGTCACGTGTCTCGGTACATTCGATGAGTATCTCTTCCACAACGCCTGTGTTGGGGTTCTTCCAGTTGTAACGCAAGCGAACGCCAGACTCTACTTTATTGACGTTCTGTCCGCCGGCACCGCCACTTCGGAAGGTGTCCCATTTGATTTCACCTTCGTTTATCTCTACATCGAATGGCTCTGCTTCGGGAAGTACTGCCACTGAGGCTGCTGATGTATGTACACGTCCCTGAGTCTCTGTGGCAGGAACACGTTGTACACGGTGAACACCAGACTCATATTTCATTGTGCCATAGACCTTTTCGCCTGTTATCGAACAGATTATTTCCTTATAGCCGCCTGCTGCACCTTCGCTGAAGCTTGATACGGTGAGGTTCCAACCCTTTGTCTCGCAGTATTTGGTATACATACGGAAGAGGTCACCAGCGAAGATAGCTGCTTCGTCGCCACCTGTACCACCACGTATCTCAAGTATAGCATTACGGTCATCTTGTGGGTCAGAAGGAATGAGGAGAAGTTTTATCTGTTCTTCAAGTTCTGGAATGCGTTTTTCGCATTCGGCAGCCTCTTCACGTGCTATCTCCTTCATGTCTGGGTCGCTCTCGTTGGTGAGAATGTTCTTCGCTTCTTCCAATCCGTCAAGGCAACGGACATACTCAGCTCTTACCTTGAGTATCTCATCGAGGTCTTTGTATTCTTTTGTTAGTTTGATAAAACGCTGTTGGTCAGCTATGACGCCTGGGTCGGTGATGAGTGTAGACACCTCTTCAAAGCGTGACATTAGACCATCGAGTTTGCTCAATATGCTGTTATCTGCCATCTCTCTTTATTCTGATGTATTAATATCTGAACTCGCCAAATTCGCTCTTTATGATAAGCTCTTTCTTATCGCTCTCTTCTATGCGTCCTACTATTTGAGCAGGTATGCCAAAGCTCTCTGATATCTCTATCACTTGTTGTGCTTTTTCTGGTGAGAGATATACTTCGAGACGGTGACCCATATTGAATACCTTGTACATCTCTTGCCATTCTGTGCCGCTTTGCTCTTTGATAGTTTTGAAGAGAGGAGGAACAGGGAAGAGGTTATCTTTTACTACGCGCACATTATCAACGAAGTGTAGAACCTTTGTCTGTGCGCCACCAGAGCAATGCACCATGCCATGAATATCAGAGCGTAGCTTGTCAAGCAGTTGTTTGACTACAGGGGCATAAGTACGAGTTGGAGAAAGAACAAGTTTGCCTGCGTCGATAGGCGAACCCTCAACGCTGTCTGTCAAATGTAATCCACCTGAATATATGAGTTCGGCGGGTACGTTGCCGTCATAGCTTTCCGGATATTTCTCAGCGAGGTATTTAGCGAAGACATCATGACGTGCAGAGGTAAGTCCATTGCTACCCATTCCGCCGTTGTATTCTTTTTCGTATGTAGCCTGTCCGAATGAAGCCAGACCAACGATGACGTCACCCGGGCGTATATTGGCGTTGTCTATCACGTCGGCTCTGCGCATACGGCATGTCACTGTGCTATCTACGATGATAGTACGCACGAGGTCACCTACATCAGCTGTCTCACCACCTGTAGCATATACACCGACGCCCATCTCGCGTAGTTCGGCAAGTAGTTCGTCAGTGCCATTGATGATAGCAGAGATGACTTCGCCTGGAACGAGTAGTTTGTTGCGTCCTATAGTTGAAGATACAAGGATATTGTCAACAGCACCTACACATAGTAAGTCGTCGATATTCATTATAAGTGCGTCCTGCGCAATGCCTTTCCATACAGAGATGTCGCCTGTCTCTTTCCAATAGAGGTATGCAAGACTTGACTTTGTTCCGGCACCGTCGGCATGCATGATGTTACAGTAGTCAGGGTCACCACCGAGTATGTCGGGGATAATCTTACAAAAAGCTTTAGGAAATAAGCCTTTGTCGATGTTCTTAATGGCGTTGTGTACATCTTCTTTAGATGCGGAAACGCCGCGCAGGTTGTATCTTTCTGAGCTCACGATTTTAATATTCAAATTGATAACTAAGGCGCAAAGATAGTAATTAAAGTACAATAATGAAGTATGAGGAGATTATAACGTGATAAAAATAACGTAAAAAAGTCTTGATGTCGGCATGATAAAGATATGAAGTGAATATCCTGTCGGTGTCATCGGGGAAGCATCGTGTTGCGATTTGAAAGCAAACGGTTCAGTTTTGGCTAAATATCGCTTAAACTTCTCTGTTGTGAATCAATGGTGAA
>CALAUL010000033.1 GCA_937892255.1 uncultured Bacteroidales bacterium
AATTTATTATTAACTAATCAGAATTCAATTGCATTTGTAAGTTGAATTCACCTTGAGTAATAAAATACTTGTTTTCAGAATTGTCAATTAATATTATCTCAAATTGCGTTCCGATTGTATTTTGAATATTTTGTTCCAGCAGAGTGGATATTTTTTCCCCCCGAGAGCAAATAATAATGGAGATCATAACTTTTTAATTCCGTTAATACAAATATATTTTTTATTTTCAATTTTTTTGTTCATCATCGCCTCATTTACACTTTGATCTGACCAATTTTCTTTGTGATACAGATGATATTCTACCGCCAAATTACGCAAAGAAAATAGCTTATGTTCGGCAGCCTCAAATCGCCATGAAATATCAATGTCTTCTCCTATTGCCGGAAGTCTGTAATCCTCATCAAAACCGTTAATCAGCAGCACATCTTCTTTCGAAAAAGACATATTGCAACCTTTTAGCACCTTCATTTTTCTAATTTTAGGAATAAAACCAAAGAAGCCGTCCGGATTTATGAAAAATCCTTCTTCTACAAATCCGACACCTTTTTTCCAAGGCAACAAAAACTTCCATAATTTCTTAGAAATAGAAGTAATTCTGGATATATCCTGCATCAGATACTCAGAAAGGCCTTTGTCAAGTTTAACTCTCTTCCCTGCCAGAACTCTTCCCTTTTTAGCATAACGGACATGCATTTCAACAAATCTGCTATGCAAAACGCAATCCCCGTCAATAAAAATCAGCCAATCTGTTTTCGTCGCAACGATAGCTTTATTCAAAATCGCATTTTTATTCCATCCATCATCTTCCTGAGTCAGATGCTGAATAGGGAAATCAGATGAATAAGAAGAGATAAAATTTGCCATCTCTTCACAATTTCCATCTTCAGCTACAATTACTTCAAAATTTTTATAGGTCTGTCGCTCAAGTGATTTTAAAACAATTTCCAATGCAGCAACGTTTTTGTACACTGCGATAATTACAGTTGGCCTCATTCGTTTTTTTTAATTATTCCTTTTCTATTCCGTTCGGTGTTTTTACGATACCGGATTTGCGCGTGTTTTTGCGTATGGCTACATTTTTCGCAATAGACTCTTTTGTCTTGTACGGACGTTTGTGATCGAGGTGGAGGCAGATGGCCGAATAGACAATCTGCTTTGACTTGATGCCCATGTTGAACATGCGTTCTCCAAACTCTCTGTCCTGTCCGCCGTACTGCATATCCTCGTTAAAACCATTGACTTTCAATACATCTGTTCTCCAGCCCGAAGCATTACAACCGTTCCATGTAGCACCTCGTGGGGTAATACGGTTCATCATACGTGTAAACCATTGCGTGGTGATGAGTTTCGTACATTTGAAAGTCCATTTGAGCCCTCTTTTCATAAGCCACTTCAATGAGAAAGCACGTTGAGTATCCACATCTTCCTTCGTAAGCTCAAGACTTATATCCATTGGTAATTTGAAATAGCCTCCCGAGAGGAAATATCCTGGCTCGGCATACTTCTTATGTACAGCGACGAAATCTTTGCGAGGAATACAATCTTGATCGGTAAATATCAAATAGTCTGCTGTACTTGTCACGATGGCTTTGTTGAGTATCTGCGACTTCTGAAAACCTCGGTCTTCGTGCCATATATGTTTTATTGGCAGCAACCTTGCGTATTTCTCTATAAGCTGACGTGTATCATCGCGCGAACCGTCGTCGGCTATGACTATTTCATCTGGTTTTACGCTTTGACGCAAATATCCCCACAAGACTTTCTCAAGCCAAGCCGGCGAGTTGTATGTGGAAATAATAACACCAACGGTGAAACAACCGCTCTTTGTGCACAGCGTCTTATTGATTTCGTATTCCAAGAGTTTACTTAACACCACATACTTATAATACGCAAACTTACATGCGTGGATATAGCCTATCTTTCCATAAAAAAGTCCTCCTTTTAGCACATAAAATTTGAAAAAATGGAACATTGGCTCAAATAAGAGTTTTAAGAAATAAACTTTCGTTCCTTTGCGACGACTGACTTCATTGTCCGTGTATTCGTTAAGTTGAACGAATATAGTAGACAAATCCTTATTAAGATGAACCATTGCCAAGCCTTTCTTGTGTGCCGGAATACGTTCGATGCGTCCATTTATCTTTGGACGAGAATGAATGGTCTCTGGCCAATAACAACAATCACGTTTGACGAAACGCAATTGATAATCCGGATACGAAGAAGGCAAGAATACATTCATAAACATATTCTTACGAGCAACGAACAAACCCTCCGGACAATCTTTGGACTTCACTCTATTATACAGATAATCTCTAAGCTCATTTGGGATAACCTCGTCGGCGTCTACAACCAAAACCCACTCATGTTTTGCGTTACGTATAGCGAAGTTGCGTGCCGGCTCGACGATGTTGTGCGAACCTCGTTCAAATGTCACAATCCTGCAATTGTATCTGCGGGCTATCTCTAATGTGCTGTCGGAACTTTCCATGTCGCATATCAACACCTCGTCAAAGTCCTTGACGGCATCGAGTACTTGTGGCAGATACTGCTCGGCGTTGTATGTATTGATGACTACTGATATTGGCATAGGTTTATATAAATATCTTTTCTATAAGTACTTGTTAACTCCGTTGTCACACCACGTCAACTTGTTCTCTTTGACAAACTCAAGCCTATCGAGATGTTGTTGTTCGTTGTCGCGTGAAGCTTCGGTGTGGTACAGATGATACAAAACCGCTCCAAACTTAATAAATTTTTTCCGTACTCCACTAAAGTGTAATCTGAATGCTATCTCACCATCTTCATGCCCCCACTGCGTAAGGTCTTCATTATAACCATTGACGCTGATAAGGTCTTCTCTCCAAAATGCCATGTTGCAACCTCGCAGATGGTCTATTTTCTTTTGTCCGTAACGTGTCGCCATGTACCGACGCAACAACTTACATCTAAGAGAATTTGTTGCGTAAGACAGAGGCATATTAAAAAGATTGGGTTGTGACATTTTGCCCTCAATAATCTTACGACTTATTTTTTCGTCAAGACGCACTCGACTGCCGCAGACGAAATGTCCTTTCTCTGCTATTTCGATATGGTCCTCTATGAAATGTGACTCCAAGACAACATCACCATCTATCTGTATGATGTAATCTCCTTTCGCTTGTGAGATAGCTTTGTTGCGTATTGCTGAGAGTCGAAAACCATTATCTTCATGCCATACATGAACGATAGGCACATGCGTGGTGCAAGAGAACAACGTTATTAGTTTCTTTGTCTCCTCCGTTGAGCCATCGTCTGCTATGATAATTTCAAACGGAGCGATGGTCTGTGACGCAACGCTTTCCAAACACCTAAGCAAAGTCTGTGGCCAATTGTATGTTGAGATGATGAGTGATACTTTCATGACTTATTCACATCGTTCTTTACCCATTCCATAACCTTTCGCCTTGATGAAGGGCTTTAACAGTGTGTATTTGAGATACGAAAACGGCATCAGTCGCTGTTGCATAGCATTTAGCTGTTTTATTATCTCTTCGGAGTAACCCGATGACTTAAAAAGTCGGTAATACACTTTTGCTGATAACAAGAGTTTGAGACTGCTTATATTGAGCACTTTTCCGGCATACAACGTATAATTCATACACTCGTCCATAGCCTTTACATATCGTTCACCTTGCATGTGTGCCGACTGTGTCACGCAACCCGAATGACGACGGAAGTAATTGAGTTTCTTATACACCTCAATGACCCCACCCGTCAACGCCATATTAAACCAAAAACGCCAATCACCACAATAACGCATATTGAAACACTCCACATCTGTCAATTGTTCGTAGGTCGAGCGACGAAAGACAACACCACTGGCATTATAGACAAAGTTATACCAAAAGAGATTGCGCTCTGCATACATTCGTCCATCAAAATATTTATGTCCATCCGGATTCTCTCTCTGACGTTTTGTCCAATTATCAATGTCGTGTTCAAGGTAGTTGTCATTCTCGTCTATCTGATACGAACCGGAAAAACAAATTGAGGCGTTTTCGTATTTCTCCATGAGTGGCACTAACGTCTCCAAAAACGTTAGTTCGCAATAGTCGTCGCTCTCTGCTATCCAGATGTATTTGCCGTTTGCCTTTTCAAAGCCTTTCTTCCACTGTAGAAAGGGACTTCCCGAATTGCTCTCATTGACGATGAGGTCTACAATGCGAGGGTCTTGTCCTTTCCACCTACGCATACATTCCATGCTGTTATCTGTCGATGCATCATCGAGCATCACAACTTCTATGTTGCGATATGTCTGTCCGAGGACTGTTGACAAACGTTTGTCGAGAAATTGCGCATAGTTGTAGTTGGGGACTATGACTGTCACTAAGGATGTTTGTTGACTATTCATGGTAAGATGTGTTTTGCCAAGACTTCCAAATAACGTTTGCCGTATTTTAAATCCGGTTCAAGATAGTTGCCTTCGCCCCACTCATTCCACGATTTGACGAAGATGATACGTTTGTCGTCACTTCGTCCTTCGATACACGTCATGGCTTCTGCTACATGCGCGTCGAAGAGTTCGGGTGTCGAAGCATCAAGCACCAAAGCATTGGTAAGCGAGCGAGGTGAGTGGTCCCAGTTGGGAATTACTGTCGGAAAAACGTCGTCGGCCGAGTCTAACGCTCTGTCTACGAAATATTGCATCGCTTTAGCATATGGCACGATGAATGGCTGTTTTAGCCATTTGTGACGAAGACGCGACAGTTTGTGCAATCTCGGATTACGTGTCTTGTAATCGAAGAGTCGCACTACGTTGATGGCGTCAAATCCCATCTCTTCAAGCGTTGAACGTTGTTCTTTAAGGAAGTAGGAATGTGCAACAAAATATATGCCGTCAAGTCCGTTCTCCACAGCCAATCTGCGCCATAGGTCAATGAAAAGTTTCATCTCCGGGTGCTCCATTGGTTTGTAAACCACAAACAGCGGTTTCCCGTCAACGGTGATATAGCGTTTGTCCTTAAATGCCGGCAATACGTCATAGAAGTGACGAGTGTAGTCTTCAACACCCAAGTAACGTTGCTCGATAAGCGAATCGACGCTTTTCAGTCCGTGAAAGAACCCTTTCCACGACTCGTTGGCCCAAGCGAGGCAGAATGGAAAATCTGGTTTGCCCGACATCAGAACTTCATTGAAAGGTCTTTCAAGCAGACGTTTCCCCTCGCCAAACCAATAGTGCCAATAGCAAAAACCTTCTACGCCGTATCGACGAGCCATTTGAGCTTGTGCCTCGCGTGTCTCGGCTACGCGCAAATCGTAATATCCCAAGTCTGCCGGTACTTTAGGCTGATAGTGATTGCGGTACAACGCACGTGCTTTGCCTACGTTGGTCCACTCTGTGAATCCTTCGCCCCACCATCTGTTGTTCTCCTCTATAGGGTGAAACTGTGGCAAATAAAATGCTATGACACGTGCTTTATTTTTCATACAAATCTTTTTCTGGTGTTTTACCTCCCATGACAAAAAGTCGCGAGAATCGCAATGTTGCATAAAAACGTTTGGGGTTGTTTACCAAACGTTGTAGACGTCTCTGTGTCTTCTTTGTCAACAGCGATGTCACCGACTCCGGGAAGTCCTTCAGCTCTTGTGCTATCGACTCTATATATCGTAAGGCAAGGACCTTATCTTTTATTTCTCGTGCTATGCGTTTCGACTCTTGCACTCCTACCTTACAGAGGTATGCCTGCCACTCTTCGGCTCTGCCGGGCATGATGGACTTTTCTATCAGAAACTTACATCTCATTTGTTCTGCTCTAAAGAACATATATCTGGTTTTCGCAGGGTCGGAATATATGGTGCTTCCTCTGCGCTGTCGATAATGATACAACGGCACGTGTACAGACACTATCTTTTGAGCGTTGGCAAACCATCTTGGCATGATGGCGTAGTCTTCAAATATCATTCCTTTGGGCATTTCATCTGTCAGAACTTCTCGTTTGAAGAGCTTGTCCCACAGATAACTCCTTATCTCGTTGTCGTAAATAAGACGTTCCAACGCCTCGTCGCGAGTATATTCTACTATGTCGTTGTCGTCGTTGTACACCTTTGATTTATTCGTGTATTCGTCCCAATAACCACAAATGACAATGTCGGCATCGTGCTGTTTGGCAGTCGAAAGCATGGTAGCATACATCGTTGGCTCTGTCCAATCATCACTATCCACAAAACCTATGTATCGTCCCTTTGCCATTTGAAGAGCCATATTACGACTGTCGGCCTGTCCGGAGTTCTCTTTATGAATGACTTTTATTCGTTCGTCTCTCTTTGCCCACTCATCGCACATCGTGCCGGAATTGTCTTTTGAGCCGTCATCGACCAACAGCAATTCCCATTCTGTAAATGTCTGTGCCATTATTGACTCTACGCACTGCGACAAGTACTTCTCCATGTTGTAAACGGGGACAATGATTGATATTTCTGGATTTTGATTCATCGCTTTACACTTATTTGATATTTGACTCCTACACGAATTGCAATAGCTTCGTACAGTTCGCCCCAATCTGCCGTCAATGATGCGTTGAGGCTTAACGACTCTGTCATCTTATAGTCGGCAACGAACATGGCGTAATGTTCTACTTTCGATTTGGCATAGTAGTAGTTTTCAAGTTTTGTCAGACCGAACGCTCCTCCCACGTACTTCTCGCTCAACGAACCATGATTTCTTGAGAACGTATATTTGGCTTTGTATGACAGTTTCTCGCCATTGCCCGCAATTCCTAATGTGACGGCATCGACCCTGTTGTTGATGAAGAATCCGTAGTTCGACGAATTGCCTTTGCCCTTCATGTATTTGCTTTGTGTGATATACGAGTGGAAGAGTGGCGTTCCGATTGACAATCCGTCAACGCTCCAACCCTGATAATATAGCCCGTTGTTAAGATAACTCTTGCGTCCACCGTGTGTGCCATTGTTCCAATGTTCACGTAAGAACTTATTGTAGCACCATTGATTCAATACCCAACCTGTCTCGTTTTCCCAAGCGTCTATGTCATCTTGCGTGAAGTGTGCATATATCCAATTCCAAAAGCCGGTGTCGTCCATGGGAACATCTCCGGGATAGACTTCCATCAGTTTGCCGTTCTTGTCATAACCTATGGGGTCGGGCGTCCCCTCGCCCAACTGGTCGCTTGTTCGCATCCATTCCACACAGAACGCCGACAGCCACTTGTTCTCCCCGAGAGTGACGTGCAAACCAAGGATATGGTCTTTGTTAAGTGTGCCGAAAGGATTCGTGCCGCCGTTGTCCTTAAACATGCGTTGATAGTAAAGATGAGCTTTTATGTCGGTCAACTCTATGTCCAAACCCATGTCCCACAATCCCTGATGTCCTCCGGCGGCATTTGTCGCTTCTCCTCGCATCGAGGTATCACGAAATTTCTCACTGCCTTTTCCTATAAACGACGCCCAGAAATCAGTAGGAATTTCCGTGCCGTCAGGTCTCGTTCCTCCCATCATGACACTGTGCACCAATCCGAAATAAGGCTTCACATGCCAACCTCCAAGACGACCATAAGCAAATTTCTCGTGCAATATGACGTCCTTAGTATATTTAGGGTTATCTTCATTGAATAGCATTCCAAGATAACAGCCGCCCTTTATCTGTAGCCAATCAAGTGTGTACGGAATACTCCACCAATCGAATATTCCGACTCCTATACGCGGTGTTGGACGGGCATTGCTCGACATGAGATAATTACCCGAAGTAAGGTCATCATATTTTGCCAACGGAGAGAAGGCTTCCATGCCGGCAGTAAAGTCTACCATATATATATTGCCTTTGAGAAATGCCTCATGGACCATCGAATGGTCAAAGTTCGTCGAACCGACAAGTCCCAATCCTGCTCGAAGTTTCACATTGTCGCGTTCTACAAGACGCATGCCAACCTTGCCCCGTAAGATAAGCTCTGACGGCTCGTATTGCGAATAGACGCCCCACAGGTTAGAGTAACTCCATAGCGGATTCAGTTCGCTGTTGCTCGAGACACTCACCGACGAAGATGCTTCAAGATTAAGCCATTCGCCCTGTGCTTGTGTCACGCCTCCAATAGATAAGAGACTCAATAATATATGTATCTTTAGTCTTTTCATTTCGAGCACAAAAGTATAGATTATAAACCATCTGACAAAATGATATAGATTTCGGTTGTTACACAAAGTGGGTTGATAATCTCTCAGTTATCAATCTAATATAAAAAATGTTAAAAAAGTTTGTTATTATATATATATATATATATATATTTGCACCCCAAAAGAAAAAACTTAACGAGGAAGGACAAAAAGTTCAGATAGACAAAAGATTCCCAAATCTAAAATCTACTGTTCCCCAATCCCGAATAGCTGAGTATCAACAAAAAACCTATTGCGAACGGGTTGTGTTCGCACCAATATAAAATTAATTGAAACAATGAAAAACAAAAAGATCCTCGGCGTAGCCATGGCAGCCATGGTAACAGCCACGATGGTTTCGAGTTGTATCGAAACAGATGAGCCGGCAGGCATTGAAAAATTACGCACAGCAAGAGCTGAATTTATAGCAGCAGAAGCTGCTTATAAGACAGCACAAATTAGCCTCGTAACAGCCGAAGCAGCTCTTATGGAAATAGAAGTGAAGTCTGCAGAGGTTGACCTTGCTCTCAAGCAAGCTGAAACAGAGGCGGAAATTGAAAACGCTAAACGAGCCCTCGAAGTTGCAAAAAAGCAACTCGCAGTTGCTCAGCATGACCACGAAGTAGCATTGAAGGAAATAGAGATTGCAAACGCAGCAGCTCTCGACCCAGAAGCATATTATTTCGAAGATTATACTAATGCATATTATGCTATGAAGGATGCTAAGAATGCATATCTTGGATATATGAATGGAACTTATTTCGTAAATGGTACATCTCAGATCCTTGTGGAGAAGCAGGAAGCTCTCGTTGAAGCTCAGGAAGAGTTGGCAAAGGTAATGTCTCAGGACTACGACGCTAACGACATGGCTACTAAATACAAATGGGATGTCATTGCAGCGGAAAAACTTTACAATCAGGTAAAAGCAAACTTTGACTTCTTGACTTCGATGGAGTTCCTTGATAGTGCTGCTGTTGTTGAAAGAGGAAAAGAACTTGGAGAGCAGATGTTCGAACTCGATGCAAAGGAGGCAGAGTTAGAAATTGAACTTGCAGAACTTCAGTACGTCGAAGCTCATAAGAAGGATGCCTATGAAAAAGCAACAAAGGCTTACAATGATGAAGTAACCACTCCGCTCTATGAGGCAATGAAAGCTGCAGAGTTGGCATACGAAGATGCAAAAGAAGCTACAGCAGACAAAAAAGCAGAAATCGATGCTGTGAATGTTGAATTTGAATATATACTCGACTTGCTTTATGTATATTCAAGTAAGTTTGAAGATATGTCTGATTTTGAAGAAGATATGGATAATGCAACCAGATCATTAGAGGCAGTATCAAACGATTTGGACGATGCAAAAGCTAGGTTGGCTGCATTTGAAAATGGTGATTTGGATAAGAGCCCGCTTGTAAAAGGTGCAGAAGAGGACGTGGAAGAAGCAGAAGAGGCTGTAGCTGACGCAGAAGTTGCTAACAACGAGGCTAAGGCTGAATACGATGAGGCTAAGGCAATATTTGACAAGGTCTACGCTATTGTATCTGCTGAATAATCATCACAGACTAAGAAATAATTTATGATTAGAGTATTAAGTGTTCTGACTTTGCTGGTGGCTTTTGGCTTGAGTACTTTCGCTCAGCAAAAGCAGAAAGCTGGAGAAGTACAGGTATCGCTTGTGCTTGGAAACATAAGCATGTTCAAGCAGGACTTGAGTTATGTCATGCCCAAGTATAGCAATACCGACAAGACTATCGGCATAGGCTTAGCAGGAACAAACAGCCAGTCTTATGATCCGGGTTTATACCTCAACTTCAACGATTTGGGAGGTAGCAGCTTGTTGAACATAGCCGGTGTACAAGGTAAATACTTCTTAAGTGACAACCTTGACATCAACCTTATGTTCGCAATGGATCTTCGCTCTACGCCTAAGAAGGACTATATCGAGGGCAATAGCGATATAAAGGACATGGTTATTCAGAGTTCTAAATATATTGAGGGTCGTCTCTCAAACAACTGGATGGCAAACATCGGTACAAACTACTACTTCAACACAAGTAGTGCCCGA
Organism: uncultured Bacteroidales bacterium; assembly: GCA_937892255.1. Classification (GTDB taxonomy): domain Bacteria; phylum Bacteroidota; class Bacteroidia; order Bacteroidales; family Marinilabiliaceae; genus W3P20-009. The sequence goes on from CALAUL010000033.1 coordinate 10,208, forward strand.
ATAAGTTTCTATGCAGGTGTTCAGGCCGGCTTTCAAATGGGAAGAGTTCAGACTATGACTCCTTACACCGGTTCGAATCTCGACGACGATGACCAAGCACTATATATCCCGTCAAAGAAGGCAGGACAGGTTTGGTGTGCAACGGGTTCTATCATCGGTGGTGCAGAGTGTAATTTGACTCAAGGTCTCGTACTTGGATTGGAGTTTGCTCCTTTTACATACCAATATAGTATGTTGGAGGTTTACCCTACAGGTATGAATGTCTATCAGGCGGATCATCATTCATTCAGATTTTTTGCCTCACCAAATCTTAAATTAGGTTTTAGATTTTAAGGTTGTTTTAAAATTTAATATTATCCCCAATTAGTAGAGGGTTCTGCGTAAAACCAAATGGTTGCAGAGCCCTCTTTATTTTGTTTTATATAACGTCTCTGCTGCAAAAAAAACAGAGAAAGAAACGTCTCCTTCTCTGTTTGTGTTTGTTGTTTGCCGTCTTGCAAGACGGTAATTATCGTCAGAAGAGTGTTGGCTCCACTGTGTCGTCAGCGTTTTCTTCGTTGCTTTCCGGTGTAGGTTTAATCTCTTCTCGTACGGTTGGAATGAGGGGTTTGAGTTCTACAAATTTATTTATCTCATATTGGCTTATGCGTTTACCTTTGGCCTTGATGCCTTTCTCGCCGATGAACTCAAAGACATCTATTGTCTCCTTTGGTCGCCATTTGTCGCCTCCGCCAAAGACAACCTCTACACGTGGGTGGTCTTCGTCGCTAAGTAGTACGAGTTTTGATTTGGGGTGGTCTCCTATGAAACCCTGTTGCTTTGTAGAAGGCTCTATTTTGAAACGTTTGATGTAGTAAAGTTTCTGTTCTCCGTCGTAGTAAACAGCTGTCCATATCTTGCGATTGTCGTATTTCTCGATGCGGAGAATGTTATCGTCGAAATGCTGTTCAAAATCGTAACCTGTAGTGAGAGCTTCGCCTTTTTTGTTGATGACGAGTATCTGGTCGTCACCGGTGAACTCTCCGAGCAACATGCCACGTCCGTCGGGGTTGAGACGTAGCGTCTCCGGTTCCCACCATACTTTACAGCCACCCAATGTCGAGCCTCCTCGACGTTTGAGGACTATCTTGTGTATCGCATTCTTTGAAAGCACATTGCCACGCGAGCTGCGTCCTTTGACCATGAGTTGCGACATGTCATATTCAAATACTACATTGCGCAACTTCAATCGCGGACGAAGCAATACCTTCAAGAGTTCGCCTTCACCATTGGGATTGGCCGAGAAGTAGAGCATCTTACTTCCTTTGGTACCTGTCGTTATTTGGTACTCTTTGTCGCGTGTGATACCTGTCACGTAGAAGCGTTTAGCGTATGCCACTCCGCTTTCACCATCGACATATACGGCATTGTAGATAGTTCGTGTGTCGTTTTTCTTGAAGATGGCAATATGCATGATGTCCATTCCCACATCTACCTTCTCGTCAATTCTGCGTATGGTATAGCGTCCGTCGTTGTAGAAGATAATAACGTCGTCAATGTCCGAACAGTCGCATATATAGTCGCCTTTCTTAATGCCGTAGCCCATGAAGCCGTCTTCTCTGTTGAGGTAAAGTTTGGCATTTTGAACAACAACCTTTGTTGCTTCTATGTTTTCAAAAGAACGAATTTCTGTCTTGCGGACATATTCTTTGCCATATTGCTTTTTGATTCGTTTGAAGTACGCTATGGCGTAATCTATAATGTGCTCTATGTCATATTTCACTTGCGCCATCTCTTCTTTTAGAGCCACAAGTTTTTCTTCTGCCGCATTGCTGTTGAAACGCAATATACGCGCCATTTTTATCTCGAGCAGGTGGAGAATGTCTTCTTTCGTTACGGCACGAACGAACATAGGGTAATATGGTGTCAGACGTTCGTCGATATGTACGCATGCTTCATCTGTCGATGTCGCTTCTTCGAATTCCTTGTCCTTATAGATGCGCTCTTCAATAAATATTTTCTCCAATGAGAGCAAGTGCCATTGTATCTCCAATTCGTTGAGACGTATCTGCAGTTCCTGACGTAGCAAGTCGACGGTGTGGTCGGTGTTTTTACGCAGAATGTCACTGACACCCATGAAATGTGGCTTGTTGTCATAGATGACACAGGCATTAGGCGATATAGACATCTCGCAGTCTGTAAAGGCATATAGAGCGTCGATGGTCTTGTCGGGACTTGCGCCGGCGGGCAACGTGAGGAGTATCTCTGCTTCGGCTGCCGTATTGTCGTCTATCTTGCGTATTTTTATCTTTTTGTCGTTGACTTTCAATATGCTTTCAATGAGCGACGAGGTAGTTCTTCCAAACGGCACTTCGGTAATAGCGAGTGTCTTAGCGTCACGTTTCTCTATTTTGGCACGTACTCTTACCGAGCCTCCTCTGAGTCCGTCGTTGTACTTGGCGACATCTATATAACCGCCTGTGGGAAAGTCGGGGTATATGGCAAACTCTTCACCTTTGAGGTGTGCTATAGAGGCGTCAATGAGTTCATTGAAGTTATGAGGCAATATCTTACTTGCCAAGCCTACTGCAATACCTTCCACACCTTGTGCAAGCAACAGTGGAAATTTCACCGGCAGACTTACCGGTTCTTCATTACGTCCGTCGTATGACAGTTTCCATACTGTCGTTTTATGATTAAATGCCACATCAGAGGCAAACTTCGTCAGACGGGCTTCTATATATCGAGGAGCCGCTGCTCCATCGCCTGTGAGTATGTTTCCCCAGTTGCCTTGTGTGTCGACTAAGAGGTCTTTCTGTCCGAGTTGCACTAATGCATCGCCTATTGACGCATCGCCATGAGGGTGAAACTGCATTGTGAAACCTATGATGTTTGCTACCTTGTTGTAGCGTCCGTCTTCCATACGATTCATGGCATGAAGTATGCGTCGTTGCACAGGCTTCAGTCCATCGTATAGGTGTGGCACGGCACGTTCCAGTATTACATACGAGGCATAATCCAAAAACCACGTCTTGTACATGCCGTGTAGGTGACTGCGTTTGACCATCTCTTCGTCCCACATCTGTTGAGGTGCGTCATCTTCGGGCATTATGCTGTTGTCTTCCAGTTCTATATTTTCGTCTGTGAATATATCGTCACTCATCTTTTAAACGTTTTAGTTGGTGCGGACTCTTTAGTTTATAAACTCTTCTTCCTCTATGAGGTCTTCCTCAACGACGAGGTTGTCAATGATGAAGTTCTGTCTGCTCGAGGTGTTTTTACCCATGTAAAATTCAAGCAACTCTTTCACGCCGTCCGATGACTTCATGGTGACGGGTTCGAGGCGTATGTTCTCCGAGATGAACTCCTTGAACTCTTGCCAGTTGATTTCTCCCAAACCTTTGAAGCGTGTTATTTCGGGTTTCGCTCCTAATGCTTTGACGGCTTTGTCGCGTTCTTCTTCCGAATAGCAGTATATGGTTTTTTTCTTGTTGCGCACGCGGAAAAGTGGTGTCTGAAGGATAAAAAGGTGACCATTTTTTATCACTTCGGGGAAGAACTGCAAGAAGAATGTTATCATCAGCAGGCGAATGTGCATGCCATCGACATCGGCATCGGTGGCTATTATCACCTTGTTGTAACGCAAGCCGTCTATGCCGTCTTCTATGTCGAGTGCCGACTGCAACAGATAGAATTCTTCGTTGCGATAGACGATGTCGCGCTTCAGACCAAAGGTGTTAAGTGGTTTTCCGCGCAATGAGAATACGGCTTGTACATTGGCGTCACGTGCCTTTGTTATTGAGCCGGAAGCAGAATCGCCCTCGGTGATGAATATGGCACTCTCTTCTCGGCGATCTTCTTTCTGTTTCTCTTTGTCGGTGAGGTGTATGCGACAATCGCGCAGTTTCTTGTTGTGCACGCTTGCTTTTTTGGCCTTCTCGCGAGCTTCTTTCTGTATGCCGGATATTGCTTTGCGTTCTTTCTCGCTTTCGATAATCTTACGTTGCATTATTTCGGCAGTGTCGAGGTTGCGGTGCAGATAGTTGTCAAGATGTTCTTTAAGAAAGTCCATGACATAACCTCTGATTGACGTTCCTCCTTCGGGTGCCATATCCTTTGAACCGAGTTTCGTCTTCGTCTGACTTTCAAAGACCGGTTCTTGAATACGAATTGATACAACAGCCGACATGCCCGAACGTATATCGTTGACATCGAAATTCTTGCCGTAGTAATCGCGAATAGTTTTAACGACGGCTTCTTTATACGCCAAGAGGTGTGTTCCTCCTTGTGTAGTATGCTGTCCGTTGACGAATGTGTAGTACTCTTCACCGTAATGATTGCAATGTGTAAGAGCTATTTCCAAATCTTGACCTTCGAGGTGTATGATAGGGTAGAGCACCTCCTCTGTCATGTTCTCTTTGAGGAGGTCAACAACGCCGTTTTCTGACGAGAACGATTCTCCGTTGAAGACCATTGTAAGACCTCTGTTGAGATAGGTGTAGTTTTTCAGCATCGCAATGATGAACTCTTCATGATAGCGATAGTTCTCAAATATAGTGTTGTCGGGTGTAAAGAGAACACGTGTGCCGTTTTTCTCTTTTGTCGGTTCTAAGTCAAACTCCTGTACCACAAGGCCTTTGGCGAACTCTACTCGTTTTTTCTGCCCGTCTCTCACCGACTCTACGACAAACTCCGTCGACAAGGCGTTGACAGCTTTTATACCTACGCCATTAAGACCTATCGATTTTTGGAATGCACTCGAATCATACTTGCCGCCGGTATTCATTTTAGATGCCACATCTACGACCTTTCCAAGTGGAATGCCTCGTCCGTAGTCACGTACCATCACTTTCGAATCGTCGGTTATCGTCACCTCTATCTTCTTGCCGTTGCCCATCATAAACTCGTCGATGGAGTTGTCAAGTACCTCTTTGATAAGCACATATATACCATCATCTTGATACGTGCCATCTCCAAGTTTGCCAATGTACATACCCGGTCGACGACGGATATGTTCCCACCATTCCAACGTCGTGATGTTATCATCTGTGTAAGCATTCTGTAGATTCTTCTGCTCTTCCATATTCGATGTTTTCCTTTTTTTACTTTTTTCAACGTTTGTTCACCTCACACACCATATCGGGCTATCTGCTGTCAGACAGTCGACTTGTCAACAAGAGCGGGTCAACACGATTGTTTTCTCACTTTTATAAACAAATTTCATCAATTATCGTTCACTTCAAGTTGCGCAAATATAAGTGAAAACATTCGTACGTGCAAATTATTTTCTTTTCCAATTGATAGGCAAATTTCAAAGAAATCCTGTTATGTTAATTATGTTAATAAATGATGATTTAAGGATGTTAAATGACTCTCAAAAGAATATCATGTCTGTGAGCTTTGTGTATGTTGACGTTTTTTTATGGCCGTATATAGCTTTAGTTTATAGACAAAAAGTAACAATAAAACAAAAATATTTCTACTATTTGTTTGGAAGATTAAAATGATCTTCTTATTATTGCAATGTTTTAAAATCGTTAAATTATAACTAAAATGAAAACAAGAAAAAATCTGGCGTATTTCGCCTTGTT
>CALAUL010000034.1 GCA_937892255.1 uncultured Bacteroidales bacterium
CATTGTTGTTGGAGGTATGGGAAGGGAACGTAATCTCGTTATTGATACACGTCTTGAAGATTTTACACCTGTTACCAATATTAAGGGGGAAATAAATCGAGACGGCTTACGCAGAATGACTCCGAGAGAATGGGCTCGTTTGCAAGGTTTCCCGGATAATTTTATAATCGGGGTTGCTGATGCATCTGCATATAAACAGTTCGGGAATTCGGTTGCAGTTCCTGCAATTCAAGCAACAGCTGAAGAAATCATTAAAAGAATAAACCTATCAAAATCTATTCAATATGGCACTGACAGGAAATAAAGGAGAATGGAGTGAAATATACACATTGCTCAAATTATTGGGAGAAGGGAAAGTATATGCAGGTGACCAAAATCTGAATAAGATTCAAGACCTTTTCTACCCAATCATTATGATTCTTCGTCAAGAGAAAGACGGTAACTATAATTATAGACTGCAAGACAAAGACGTAGTAATTCAGACACCGGCAGGTGAGGAATTGTTACGTATTCCTGCGTCGGTATTTCTTGTCGAAGCAGAGAATCTGTTGAAAGCCATAAATGAAAATGACGGAGCCTTCGGAGTACCTCAAATAGAAGTATTCATGAACAGCATTTATTGCCATTCGTTGAAGGCAAAATCTTCTGATAAGACAGATATTCGAATCATATTGCACGACCGCAGAACAAAAATCAACTCTGAAATGGGATTCAGCATTAAGTCTCAATTAGGAGGTGATTCGACACTGTTGAATGCAAGTAAAGCCACCAATTTTAACTTTAAGGTAACTGGAGCTGATTTGTCAGATTATGAAATAACAGCAATCAATTCTATCAATCCCAAACGCAATAAAGTTATTGAAAGAGTGGATGCCATAAAGAAGAAAGGTGCATCATTGGTTTTTGACAAAGTGGACAATTCTACATTCCGAAACAACCTTGTTATGCTTGATGGTGATTTGCCTGCTATTATTGCAAACTTATTATTGGAACAACTGAATACCGGTGTTTCAACATTGAAAGAATTGGCGGAAAGGATTACAGAAACCAATCCCTTGAAATATGATATAGAGCAGACTTCTCCATTTTATGCCTACAAAATCAAACATCTATTAACTTCGGCAGCATTGGGTATGATGCCGGCAACAGCATGGAGTGGCAAGTTTGACGCCAATGGTGGCTACTTGGTAGTGAAAAAGGATGGTGAGATACTTTGTTACCACTTCTATGACCGTAATAGATTTGAGGATTATTTATTCTCAAACGCATACTTGGAGCGTTCAAGTACAACTCGTCATGAATATGCTACTATTGTAAAAGAGGCAGATGGAACATTGTCATTTAAGTTGAACTTTCAAGTCAGATTGAAATAAACCATACTAATCTAATAATATTTGAAGGTTATGGGACGTAATATCTCAACAGATATAGAAGGTATTATTCGTGAATTAAACATTACCGAAGCAGAGGTGCTATATCCATTCTTTGAAGCTGTTGTAAATTCTATTCAATCTATAAAAGAACGCTCATCATTCTCTGACGGAAGAATTAGTGTATATGTAGAGCGAGATAAAAGCGAGCAAGTTCTGTTTGAAGAATATGCACAATATCCAATAAAATCAATAAAAATTATTGACAATGGCATTGGATTTACTCAGCAGAACTATGAAAGTTTTGGAAAGTCACATTCAACAAAGAAAGCCCATCTTGGAGGAAAGGGTTTAGGAAGATTTGCTATATTATCAGTTTTTAATACAGTCGAAGTGAAAAGTATCACAGCGAAAGGTGCTGATAATGCAATTTCATTTAAATTGTCTCGTACTCAAGGGTTATCCGACCCAATTTATTCTACATCAAAAAATGATATTCAGACAACAATCAAATTATCTGATTTAAATCCAGAATTTAAGACTGCAACTGCAAAATACTCTCAAGAAGATATTGCTGATAACATTCTATCCCATTGTCTTTTATACTATCTTAATAGCGATGTTCCTTTGATTGAAATTATTGAGGATAATTTAGTTATTAATTTGTCAAATCAATTTTCTCCTAAAGATTTCATAAAACATCATTATACGGAAAAGTTGGGTGAATATGAATTTTTCTTATACTTCATAAAAAATGACAAGATAAAATCACATGAATACTGTCTGTGTGGACACAACAGAAAGGTTAAAGGCAAAAAAGTTGAAACGATTTTACCTATCTTTAGTTCCAAATTAAAGGAAATAAACGAAGACTCAGAATATTTTATTCAAATATATGCAGTCTCACCATACTTAGATAGTATTGTTAATATGTCTCGTAATGAATTTAGATTTCCTAAAAGTTCAACAGAAACAGAAAACATGTTATTGATTGACAATGCTTCTAAGTATAAAATTACAGAAAAGGATATAGAACAGATTATTGTTAATGCTATATACGATAAATATAAAGATATTATAGACAACCGAAAAGCTGTTGTAAAACAAAAAGTTACAAATTACCTATCAAGTGATGAGGGATTAGAATATCGGCACCTTACCCCAGATGATGCATTTTATTCATCAATACCTGATGATGTTGACGAGAAAAAACTTGATGACATTCTTCATACATACCAATACAAATGCAGTATGGAAGTGCGTAAAAAACGAGATAGGTTATTTTCAAAAGATTATAGCAATAAAAAAGATTATCAGAACTTACTTAAGGAGGTTGTTAGTTTAACAACAAATGAAGGAAATAGTAGATTAGCTCAATATGTTTCGCATAGAAAAACTATAATTTCATTACTCGAAAAATATCTTGAATGGAGTGATGAAAATAATAATTATGAAGAAGAATCTACATTACATAATCTTATATATACTATGGGAGGGAATCAAAATACCATAGCATATGACAAGCACAATTTATGGTTATTAGATGACAGATTGACGTTTCATAGATACATCTATTCAGATAAACAAATCAAATCACATAAACCTATAGAAGATACATCTGCTTGTAAAAAAGAAACAGATATTGCAATATATGACAAATCGTTCTATTATGGTGAAAAGAATGATTATTCAGAGATTAACTCTGTTGTAATTTTTGAATTCAAACGCCCAGATAGAAATATCACATATGAGGAATTTAGCAAACAAATGAGAGAACAAATTTTAGGTATTAGAGATGGTAAACTTACCGATGATAACAAGAAACATGTCCAAACATCTACTAAAACGCCTATTTTCTTTTACTATGTTTGTGATGTAAATGCATATGCTAATTTAAAGAAAAGTGCAGAGATTGAAGGATTCTCTGAAACACCATATAAAAGTTTATTAAGATTGTCTAACAATAATGTATATCAAGAGATATTAACATATCAAACACTGATTATAAATGCTAAACGCAGAAATAAGATATTTTTCAAAAAATTAGGGATTGAATAATGAATAAGTTTGAATTTCAATTAGGAGCTTGTCAGAATGTTCTTAAAACGGTTACGGCTGCAATAGAACGCGGCATCCCTTGTGAACATATAGATTGTAAAAATTTGTATGATGAGTTGAGAAAACTACAAGAATTGTTACCGGAATCAATGTCAATTTTTCGGAATCGTTTGAATAATATCATAATACCTAATATTAAGTTGTCAGACTTAGAACAGATTAATCAATTTGGACAAAGAATTGTTTTTCCGCGTAATGGTATTAATCCATTTGTGTTAGGTCAAGTTATTGCTACGTTACATTATATTACAGAGAGCATAGAGCCTAACAATTACAATTTCTGGAATGAGATTCACCCTCAGGTAATAATATCTTCCCAAAAATTGTTTGAAGATTGTCATTATGCAGAATCTGTTGAAGCTGCTTTTTTAGAAATAACAGTGCGTATAAAGAATATAATCAAGGCTCAAACAGGTGAAGATGTCGATGGAACTGCCGCAATGCAAAAGGCCTTTTCTGTCAACAATCCTATAATACAGGTCGCAGATATCACAACTCGCACAGGTAAGGATATACAGCAGGGCATTATGGAGCTATTTACAGGTTCAATTAGGTATATTCGAAATCCTAAGGCTCATGAAAAGATTATTATAAATAAAACTGAAGCTATAAATAAACTTCATTTTGCAAGTCTGTTATTATTTGAAATTGACAAATCTAATTTATGAAAAAGCAGCCAAACTCTTTGTTTTGTCAAGAAGTTTGGCTACTTTTGTATCAGAGTTGTTTGATAAAGCATAATGCAGAAGATTGGTGCAATCTCAAAGTTGCCAAATCGTTACTAACAACTTTCTGCCATAGCATTCGCTATTTGTGTATCAATCAGATACGGGATAATTGATTATCCTATGCAAAGATACGATAAAGAAACGGAAGTGAGTGCCGATTGAGGGAAAGAATAATGTTATAACATGTTTCCGGTCGTTCGGCTATCGTTTCCTTGCGTCTCTCGTAGTATGAAGGTAGGGCTCTAATACTCAGTCTTGTTTTCTTTAGCTTTCCACGATTCGAAGACTGCTTTTGCTTCTTGAGGAAGGAGTATCTCCGATTTTAGGGCGCGGTCTTCTCTGTTCAGTTCGAGTTCTTTGTATATGAATGAGTCATCAAAACCGGCGTCTGCTGCATCGTTTTTGTCGCAGGCGTAGTATAGTTTGTCGAGATGAGCCCAATAGATTGCGCCCAGACACATCGGACACGGTTCGCACGATGAGTATATCTCACAGCCTTCGAGGTTGAAGGTCTGAAGTTCGTTGCAAGCGTTGCGTATTGCGCATACTTCGGCATGTGCTGTGGGGTCGTTGTTGGACGTCACTCTGTTTGCTCCGGTGGCGATTATCTTTCCGTCTTTGACGATGACAGCACCAAAAGGGCCTCCGCCGTTCTCGATATTTTTCATTGCCAAGTTAATGGCCTCTTGCATAAATTGTCGGTTCATTGTCTATGACTTTTTGATATGTAATAATAACAAAAGGCATCGCTTCCTTGTAAGGAGGAGATGCCTTGATATATTCAGTTATGTCTTACTCTCCGGCTGTTGCCAATGGCGATGGCTGTGCGTAGACGCGCGTTGCAAGTTCTTTGTCGAGCATATACATGCCGTATTTGTTGTCTTCCACAGCTTCTACAGCAGCTATCATATCTCGTGCCGACTCTTCCTCTTCTACTTGTTCGTCGATAAACCATACGAAACGGTTGATAGAGGCAAAGTCTTTGTCCTCGTTGGCAATGGCTGCAAGGTTGTTGATGAGTGATGTGACTTTCTTCTCATGTGTCAATGTCTCTTTGAACATGTCAAGTACAGAGTTCCATGCTGTTGGCACAGCTTCTATAGGACGTAGTTCGACTTTGGCATCTCGTGAGTTGAGGTAGTTCATGAAGATGCGTGCATGGTCTTGCTCTTCCTGAAACTGAACGAAGAACCAATTCGCTACACCTTTGTAGCCTTTGTTATCTGCGTCTAATGACATGGCCAAATAGAGATACGCCGACCACAGTTCTGCGTTGATTTGGTCGTTGATGGCCTTTTGTAGTTTTTCGCTTAACATAGTTATCTGTTGTTAATTGATTAATATTAATTATTAATGTTACGTTCTTTTGTTGTGCCATTTCGGTAAGAAAAGGTACACGTGAGTGAACGTTTACAAATATATGAGTTTATTCTTTTGTTTGTTGATACTTGTCGATGTTTTTTTGTGGTGTTCTTTATAAAAAAACGAGAGATGTCTCATCTGATATCTCTCGGCTATGTGTTGTGTGATATCGAAATACTTTATTCTACACCTTTCATCATCTTTTTCAGGAGCGGACACAAGGCGAAGAGTAATACCGATGCGGCTCCTGCCATTACGACAAATACCATGAAGAAGTCAGACATCGTAGCTATCTCTATGCCCATCAAACTCTTTGTCACTACATTGCCGTTGGCATCGGTTGTGGGGTAGAGTGTTGCAAGGTTGGCGGCGAGTATGTTCGATGCCGCATTAGAGAGGAACCATATGCCCATGAGCAATGACGCAAAACGTGCCGGAGAGAGTTTGTTGACCATTGATAAACCGATGGGCGACAATGATAATTCGCCTATCGTATGCAAACAGTACAGTCCTGCAAGCCAAAACATCGAGACTTTATGCCCGTCTGTAGCTCCGTTGACGCCTATTGTTATCACCAGATAGCCTATGGCAAGGAGCATGAGTCCTATTGCTTGTTTGATAGGTGATGACGGCTCGAGGTTCTTCTTTCCTAAGAATTGCCACAAAGCAGCCATTATGGGAGCTAATGTCACAACGAATATCGGGTTAAATGACTGAAACCACGATGTCGGCATTTCCCACCCGAAGATGGTTCTGTCTGTTTGATATTGTGCAAAGTACGTCAGTGTCATGCCCGCCTGCTCAAATGCTGACCAGAAGAATATGACAAAGACGGCAATGATGTATATAACACCGATACGGCTGAGTTCTGTCTTTGTCAACGACTTATCAGTGATGATGAATATAGGCATCACGATAGATATAGAGTATATGGCAGCCGAGATATAGTCGTTGAACGACGCACTGTCGCTGGCGAAGTAGAAGAACAGGCCGACAGCCACTACCAATGAGCCGATGAGACGCAACGGAGAATTCTTGACTTCTTTTACCTCTTCTGCGGCATTCTTCTCCTGCATCAGTTCGCTCTTTGACGGAGCCAAACCTATCTGCTTGCCATCTGGCGTGACAAGGAATTTGTTCTTCAGCAACGCAAAGACTGCCACAGAGACCAACATTGCTCCACATGCCGTTAGGAATCCCCATTTGAAAGGAGAGAGGTCGTTCCAAGAACCTTCGCCTATGCCACCGCAGATGAGAGGTGCGATAAATGCGCCAATGTTAATTCCCATATAGAAAATGGTGAAAGCCGCATCTTTGCGCTTGTCTTGCGGGTCGTATAGGTCGCCGACCATTGTCGAAATATTCGGTTTGAAGAAACCATTGCCAAGTATTATTGCACCCAAGCCGCAGAACATCAGAATGGTAGGCATGGCACTGTTGACAGAGGTGTCGATAGGTCCGTTTTCGACCATTATGGCTTGTTCGACGAAACATGCAGAGAGGAACATAAAGAATTGTCCGAAAGCCATCATCAGTCCTCCCACAATGATAGAACGTCGATTGCCCCAATATCTATCTGCGATATATCCTCCCAAGAGTGGTGTGAGGTACACCAAGCCGGTGTAACTGCCATAGACTTGAGATGCCATGTCGGTTGTAAAGAACGCAGCTATCATGTAGAGAGTGAAAAGTGCTCTCATGCCATAGTAGCTGAAGCGTTCCGCCATTTCGGTGACGAAAAGAAGGTATAACCCTCTCGGATGTTTGGAACTGCTCATTTTTTATACTCTAAATTGTTTTGTTATACGACCTTTGCTACTCCGCTTTTGCATTGTTAATGACTTCTCCCGGATCAAGCGGACGACGTGATATCTCGCGGTCTTCGGGAAGTGCGTCTTTGTCAAAGAGAGGGAAGTAATCCATTATAGAGCTCTCTATGACGGAGTTTATCTCGAAATCGTCGGTTGTTCCGTTCATTCCATCTATCGTTTTGTCGCATGCATCTTTGATGTCGCAAGCCAATACGAGCACTGTCTGCGAAACACGTTTTTCACGACCCGAAGCCTCGTCGACGGAGAGAAACGAAACTTTTACTTTGTACCATCTGTCTCCATCGTCTGATGGTAGTATCTCGGCATATTTGGCTTTGCGGATACTTGCAACGGTGAAGTCTCCGCTTATGTACTCTTCCATTGTCTTGTATGCACGCTCTTCGGCTTCCGTATACGTCAAAGCGTCAAAAAGGTACGCTTCAGTCACTCTTTTTTCTTTACCACTCTTGTCGTCGATTTTCTGGAATCTGATTTTGCATTCGAATAATGTCTGCATATTGTTTTGATGTTGTTGTTAATTTTATTCTGCACAAATTAGCGCAAATATAAGAAGTTGTTTTGAATTTCATTAAAATAAGTTTGCAACGCTGTGTGAAAATTGTTTCAACATCTTCGAAACTTTGACAACACATATCAGCGTCCTGTTGTGGCAAAATATCTTATAGGAGTGTTGGTGGCTTGTCGTTTGTGCCAAAATGCTCTTCCTTCGTTTTTACTTCGTTCTACCTTCGCAATGCGTTCGAGTTTTCTTGCAAAA
>CALAUL010000035.1 GCA_937892255.1 uncultured Bacteroidales bacterium
TTCCAAGATGAGTTGTACATCAATGCAAATCATGCAAGTATGTAGAAATCAGAACAGTTGCCAACTCATTACCTCGTTCTTGAACTTTCCGCATAAACTTTTTATTCTTAGCGGATTATGAGATTATTCCAAAAATAATGATTAATTTTGGAAGTGGTGTAAAATAAGGTCTTTTAATTTGATTGAAAATTTGACAACCAAAATTTAAACATACTCTTATAAAACATATTTTAAATGGGTTATAAGTTGATTTAATGTAATGAATTTTGTTAATCCCTTAACAAATATTATCTTTGCGAACAGTAAAGAAGAAGCAGAAATAGAAATAATATATACTATTATGACAGTCAGTCAGGCAGTAGAAAAAGTAGTGCGAGTAAAGCCGTTTGTCATGGAGGCATTGACGGAGGGATTGCTGAATATTTCGTCATTGTCACGAAGTATAAATTCCGATGTTGCCAAATTGATAGGCAGAGAAGTAAAACAAGGAGCTATAGTGATGGCTTTAAATCGTCTTGCTCAAAGACTCAATAAGGCAAAAATTTGGAATCTCAATAAGATGTTTAGCGAACTTGGAGATATAGTAGTTCGTTCAAATCTTGTAGATTATACGTTTCGTAATAGCTCTTCGATACTTGATTGTCACGCAAATTTGATGGACGAAATATCTGATAGACCGGAGAATTTCTATACTATGGTTCGAGGTGTATTCGAAAGTAATTTGGTAGTGGGAGCGTCGTTGTGTGATTTGGTGGAGAATTATTTTTCGAAGGAAGATTGCAAACTGATTCAACGAGACTTGTCGGCTGTAACGTTGGCGTTGCCGTCGAACAATACGACAGAAGTTGGATTTTATTACCAAATAATGAAATATATCGCATGGGAAGGAATCAATGTACGTGAGGTTATTTCGACAACTAATGAATTTACGATTATTGTAGGGGAAGATGATGTTGACAGAGCATTTGCAACATTAAAACGACTCAAGGTATACTAATGAAATTCAGACTTACGGCAATTCTCTTGTTGTTCACGATGTTTGTGTCGGCACAAGAGGAAAAGAAGGAGAAAGCTTTTATTCCGAATGATGTGCGGACATGGAAAATGACGAACATGTTTACGCACGCAGATACTATTCCTATAGATACAGCAACCAATTTGCATCAGGTTAACGACCCTCTGTATCATCAGAGTTTGGGTTGGGTGACAACAGGAAATATTGGTGCACCGGCAAAGGCTTTATATTATCCTGATGTACGTCGCCACCAAGGTAATATTTTTCTTACACCTTTATTGCCGTATATCGAACAACCGGAGGATTACGTCTTCTACAATACCAAAACGCCTTATGCCAACTTTACATATCAGAAAGGATTTCCAAAGCGTCGTTCGGAAGAGTACGTGCATATCCTCTTTACCCAGAATGTCAATAGAAAAGTAAATTTAGGAGCAAAACTTGCCGTTCGTTCGTCTATAGGACGTTATGAGGCACAACGTATAGACCACTACGATTTTCGTCTGCATGGCTCGTTTAATGGAGAGTATTACAATGGATATGGTTCTGTCAGTTACCACAAAGCCAAAATTAGCGAGAATGGCGGTATCATGGACGAAGCGTTGATAAGTGACCCAAATCCGGAAGAGAAGGATATGTATAAAAAACCGGAGGATTTGCCGGTGAATATGATGAATGCCGTAAACAAAACCAGTCTATACCGTATTTTTTATACGCACTCTTTGGACTTGGCACATGTGGAACGATTGGATATTGATAGTACGGTGTATGAAGTGCCTGTTATGACAGCCTTTCACACATTCCACTTGGAAACGTCGCATCGGGAATTTAAGATGTCGTCTCTTCCCAAGGATACGAGTATGCTTAATGAAATATTCCCTAACGAGTTGGAAGATGGACAGAAGTTCCCCTTTTATGACAAAGCTCGGACGGCCGATTCGACACGTTATTTCAGTCTGAAAAACATCTTTCAGCTGAAGATGACGGAGGAGTTTAACTCTCTTCTGCGTTTTGGTGTAAGAGCATTCCTCGAAACGGAGATAAATCTTTACACGTACCCCGATTTCCCACAGACAACAGAGAAAGAGACGCAGTACGGAGATATAGAGAAGACGTTTCATTACCGCAAAAAGAAGTCGGATTTCACTGATGATTTGAGAATGAGCATTGGCGGAGAGATATCAAAACATAGAGGCGAGAACTTGTCTTTTAGCGCTATGGCCAAATGTTACTTTATGGGCTATCGAGAAGGAGACTTTGTTATCGATGGACACATAAATACTTCATTCCCATTCTTAAAATCAACGGCATCGGTATGGGGGCAATGTTTGGCAGAAAGACGTTCTCCCGACTTCTGGGAAGAGAAGTATATTTCCAACTTATATCAATGGGACAATGATTTGAATGCTGAGCAGAGTTTGAATGTCAGGGGCGGAATCCGTATAGGTCAGCTCAACACAGAGGTGACGGGGTATTTCTCGCAAATATCTGATATGATTTATTTCGGCCCAGACGGGAAGCCTCGTAATTATTCGTCGAATACGGGACTTCAGCTCATGGGCGTGCAATTGAAAACACATCTGCAGGGTGCCGGGTTCAATACTATAACACGTTGTGCTGTACAGCATACGAGCAACGAGAATGTCGTGGCTTTGCCGTTGTTCGCCGTACATAGTTCAAATTTCTTTGAGCATCGTTTTTTTGATGTACTTACGTTTCAGCTTGGTATTGATTTGCAATATAATACAAAATATTTAGCACCGCTGTATAATCCTGCAACTATGCAGTTCTGTTCGCAAGAGATAAAGGAAAAAAAGAACGAAAAAGGAGAGACAATTGTTGTAGGACGAAAGTTTGGCAATTACGTTTATTTCGACCCGTTTGTCAACATACAGATAAAGCGAGTGAGGGCATATTTCAAGTATTCGCACGTAAATAGTATGTGGAAGTGGTTCGAAGATAGTTACTTTTTGACGGCAGGATATCCGTCAAATCCTCAAACAATGAAGTTTGGTATATCTTGGAATTTCTACGACTAAGCTTTTGTGGGAATTAAGCACAATCAGAGAAAGCCTTTTCCAAAGTCGAGAGATGAATCTGTCTTCAGTTGTTTTGTTCAATGGCGGAGATAAATATTGATTTTATCCATGATTGTCGAATATATTTATAATGACATGGATAAATGTGATAAAAAGATAATCAATATCGTATTTGCACTTTGATAATTTCAAAAAAAGTTCTAAAATTGTACATTCAAACCTTAATATAATTAAGACAAAATGAGAAAATTATCTACATTGACGTTTGGTGCAGCTTTGTTGTTAGCAGCATGCACTCAGCCGACAAACAATACCACAGTGTCGGCCAATAGTTTTGAATTTAAAGGTAATCCGCTTATTCGCAATCAGTTTACAGCTGACCCAGCTCCTGTTGCAATAGGTGATACGCTTTACTTGTTCGTTGGACATGACGAATACTATGCAGGACAGGATTCAGCAGGTGGTGGTAAGGAGTTTAACATTACAGAATGGCTCTGTTACTCTACAGCGGACATGAAGACTTGGTACGACCATGGTTCAGTACTTCGTCCTTCACATTTTGCTTGGGCTGATACAGTGACTTCGGGTGTTGGTACAGCTTGGGCTTCTCAGGTAGTTCCTTACGAGGGCAAATACTACTACTTCACAACATGTCAGGGTCAACCTCCTTACACTGGCTATTGTGTAGGTGTAGCTGTTGCTGATCATCCATGCGGACCATACCGCGATGCTATTGGCAAACCGCTCATCTGCGATACAATGACTGTAAATGGTCCTCGTGGTTGGTGGAACGACATTGACCCAACTGTCCTTATCGACAATGGCGAGGCTTGGCTTAGCTGGGGTAACGGTACTTGTTTCCTTGCAAAACTCAAACCAAACTTGACAGAACTTGCAGACTCTATTCGTATTCTCAAGATGCCTAAGTACATCGAAGGACCATGGCTCCATAAGTACAATGACAAGTACTACCTCTCTTACGCTTCAATGGGTAGAGGTTCTGAAGCTATCGATTATGCTATGGCTGACTCTATGACAGGCGAGTGGACTCCGATGGGACAGATAACAGGTACAGCAGAAAATAGCTTCACTATACACCCGGGTGTTGTTGAATTCAAGGGTTCTTGGTATCTCTTCTACCACAATGCAACAGTGGAACTAGATGGACACAAGGGTACAATAGGTCGCCGTTCTGTATGCTTCGATAAGATGGAATACAACGAGGACGGTTCTATCAAATTTGTAGAACAGACAAAAGAGGTCGTAGCAACTTCAACAGCTGAACAGCAATAAAAATCAGATATGACATCTCGGCAAGTTACATACTCTGTCGAGATGTTTTTTTTTATATCGTTACAGATAAAGACAATGAAAAGATTTTCCATTCTTACATTAACTTTACTTTTGGGCACAATAGTGTCTTTTGCCCAAGATCCTGACTTTCATATTTACATCTGTTTCGGTCAGTCGAATATGGAGGGCGCTGCCAGAATAGAGCAGTGTGACAAAGAAAATGTTAGTGACCGATTCCTTAAGATGGCTGCTGTTGATGACAAAGCAACAAAACAGAAAAAAGGCCGTTGGTATAAGGCTGTGCCACCTCTTTGTCGTCCAAATACAGGACTCACTCCTGCCGACTACTTCGGACGCACTCTTCTTGAAGCATTGCCGGAGAAAAACCGAGTAGGTATTATCAATGTTGCCATTGGAGGTTGTCGTATTGAGGCATTCATGAAAGACAGCATAGAAGGCTATGCGAAGGCAGCTCCGGAATGGGAACGTGGTCCGTTGGCAGCTTATAACAATGACGCTTATGGTACTATTATCGAACTCGCAAAACGCGCCCAGAAAGATGGTGTCATAAAAGGTATACTTATGCATCAAGGCGAGTCAAATGTAGGAGACTCGTTATGGCGAGAAAAAGTAAAATACGTATATGAGACAATGCTTGCCGACCTTAATCTTAAAGCTGAAGATGTACCTTTGCTTGCAGGAGAAGTTGTCAATGGTGACCGTGGTGGCGTATGTGCCGGTATGAATGACGTCATTGTTACACTGCCAGAGGTAATACCTACAGCACATGTCATCTACTCTAACGAATGTCCTAATGCATGGGACATGATACACTTCAATGCCGAAGGGTATCGTCAACTTGGACATCGTTATGCAGAGAAGATGGGCGAGATAATGGGACTGAAAATACCTCCCTATTCAAGTCCATGGACACAGACTCTTGAGTCTCCTATTATTCATCGCAATGGTGCCGTGACATTCAATATCAGCGCACCTTATGCTAAGAATGTAGAGTTCTCAAGTCAATTCACAGAGAAGAATACTCCTATGCAACGCAATACAAAAGGCACATGGAGCGTAACCCTCAGACCACAACCTGCTGATATCTATCCGTACAACTTCATTGTTGACGGCACATCAGTTCAAGACCCTGCAAACGTAAACATATTCCCTAACGAGCGTTTCAAGGCTTCACTCCTCGAGATGACAAGCCCAAATGCTATATACACAGTACGCGACGTTCCGCACGGACAGGTTACATATACAGGTTATCACTCCGAAGCCCTTAAAACGTATCGTCCATTGCTCGTCTATACTCCGGCTGAATACGGACAAAATCCGGATAAGAAGTACCCGGTGTTCTACCTTATAAGCGGAACGACAGACACAGAGGAAACATGGTTCAAAGTAGGTAGAGTAAATGCTATCCTTGATAACCTCATAGCAGAAGGCAAGGCAGAGCCAATGATTGTCGTTATGCCATACGGATACATGATGCATGGAACACCGACTCCAGCATCGATGTCGGCAGCGGAAATGTACAATGACTTTGCAACAGAACTCACTTCGGCTATTATGCCTTTCGTGGAGAAGAACTTTCGTACTATCAATGACCGCGAGTCTCGTGCTATAGCAGGCTTCTCGCGCGGAGGCGGACAGTCGCTTTATTCGGCATTCGCCAACCTAGATAAGTTTGCTTGGGTTGCTTCGTACGCAGCATTCCTTACCGACGAAATGATTGCGAAGAAATTTCCGGAGATAGACCAAAAGCCCGAGACTCTCAACAATCAGTTACGCCTCCTTTGGTATGGCGTGGGTAATAGCGACTTCCTTTATAACGACGTCACTGCCAACTGGAAGTATCTCGACCGTAAAGGCATCAACTACAAAAAGAAAGAGACAACAGGCGGTCATACGTGGATGAATGCTCGCAACTATCTCTACGAAACACTGCAATTATTCTTTAAACACTAAACATAAAACATGAAACGAACTTTATTTACCTATGTTTTTGCTACTTGTAGCATTATGACATTCGCCACGGATTTAAAAGTATCAAGTCCCGACGGCAAAACTATCGTCACAATATCTGACAATGGTGGTACTCCATCTTACAGTGTGACATACAACGATGTCAATTTCCTTAACAACTCGCCTCTCGGTCTTGTTACCAACATTGGCGACTTTTCTAAGGAGATGACAATCAAAGAAGAAGCTGCCCCGATAGCTATTTCTGAGTCGTACTCGCTCAAGACTATAAAAAAGAGCAATGTCGACTATAAAGCCAACGAACTAGCATGTACTTTTACTCATAAAGGTAATGACATCTACCAAATTATCTTCCGTGTGTCGAACAACGATGTCGCCTTCCGCTACATGATGCTTCCTCAGAAAGAGATATTCTCTTGCTATATTATCGAGGAACGAAGTAGCTTTAACTTGCCGGAAGGAACAACAACATTCCTCTGTCCTCAGAGCGACCCGATGAAAGGTTTTGCCAATACATCTCCAAGCTACGAGACATCATACACCGTAGACGACGCAATGGGTAAAAACGGTTGGGGTAACGGATACACGTTCCCTTGCTTGTTCAAGAATGCAGACAAAGGCTGGGTGCTTATCTCCGAAACGGGTACACGTGGCAACTATTGTGGCTGTCGTCTTATCGGTGGCAACGGTTCTCTTTATACTATTGGGTTCCCTCAACAAGGAGAACTCAACGGCTTAGGCTCTGTATATCCGGGACTTATGTTGCCAGCTCTCACACCTTGGAGAACGGTGACCATCGGCGAGACCCTCAAGCCTATCATCGAAACAACAGTCGCTTTCGACCTTGTAGAGCCACTCTACGAAGCATCTCAAGAGTATACGTTGGGAAAGGGTTCGTGGAGCTGGATTATAGGTATGGATGGCAATACCAACTACGATGTGCAGAAAAAGTATATAGACTTCTCTGCCGAAATGGGTTGGCAGTCGATACTCGTTGACGCTCTCTGGGATACTCAGATAGGACGTGACCGTATAGCAGAACTTGCACAATACGGTAAAACCAAAGATGTTGCACTTTATTTGTGGTACAACTCTAACGGCTTCTGGAACAACGCTCCGCAGTCTCCGCGCGGATTCATGCACAATACTATCGAACGTCGCAAAGAGATGAAGTGGATGCAGAGCATTGGCATTCGAGGTATAAAAGTTGACTTCTTTGGCGGAGACAAGCAACAGACCATGCAACTATACGAAGATATCCTTGCCGATGCCAACGACTTTGGATTACTTGTTATTTTCCATGGCTGTACATTGCCTCGCGGTTGGGAACGTATGTATCCAAACTTCGTAGCGTCAGAAGCCGTCTTGGCCAGTGAAAACCTTCATTTCGGACAAGGCGCATGTGACAGCGAGTCGTTCTGCGCTACGATACATCCATTTATCCGAAATACAGTAGGAAGCATGGACTTTGGCGGTAGTGCCCTCAACAAATACTACAACTACCAAAATGCACCACGCGGAAGTCGTCGTATCACATCAGACGTCTTCGCACTTGCCACAGCGGTGATGTTCCAGAGTTCAGTGCAGCATTTTGCTCTTGCTCCAAACAACATAACAGATGCTCCGGCTTGGGCTATCGATTTCATGAAAAACGTGCCTACTACATGGGACGACGTTCAGTTCATTGACGGATACCCCGGTAAGTACATCATCATGGCTCGTCGCAGTGGCAACAAATGGTTCGTAACAGGTGTCAATGCTCAGTCTGAGACACTTAAGACAAAGATTGTTCTGCCTATGTTCAACCCAGGCGACGAAGTTACGCTCTATGCCGATGACGACAAACTCAATGGAAACATGTCAACTGTAAAGATTAACAAGAAACAAGAGTTGCAAATCACTATCCCTCAACATGGAGGAGTTGTGGTGACAAACAAATAAAACGTGTGAAAATGAGATTGACTTAATGTCAAAATTGTTTCTTCAATACTCAAACATACAGACACAAGTATATCAAATGCTTGTGTCTTTTTTTATAAAATCGATACTACAATGCCGACCAAAACAAGCTTTATCATTACATAAAACGAACTTTCCGTATTGCACCTGATTATGCCTTGGCAATACCATTGCCGGTGGAAATATCTAAGTCAAAAACTTGATTGTAAAAAAAACTGCGTTTTTGGTGTATCTGTATTATTATTTTATATATTTGCAATATGGATTAATCACAAAAAGAAAGAATAATGAAAAAGAGTTTATTATTAATCAGCATTATGTCTATCTTCGTCGCATGTGAAAACAATGATGGCGAAACGACATCTAACGAACGCCGAGACATAACCTTAACATCAGAGGAACAGGTTGTATCAGAAAAATGTACAGACCTCGCCTTTAACTTCTTCAACCAAATTAATTTGTCAGAGACGGAACGCCCCAACTGGATGATTTCGCCTTTGAGTTTGTCGTATGCTTTGAGTATGCTTGCCAATGGAGCCGACAACAATACTCTAAATGAAATAAAAGCGGTGTTGGACTTCAGCAACTCGACAATGGACGATGTCAACAATTACAACAAGAAACTTACCGAAGCCTTAGTGAAACTCGACAACCAAACGCAGATTGGCATTGCTAACTCTATTTGGTTGGACAACGAATTCCCTGTTCTTAGCGAATTCGTAGACATCAACAAAGAGATGTTCGACGCAGAGGTGATGAACGTCGAAATGGCTGCACCCGAAACTCCTAAAAACATCAACCAATGGTGTGCAGACAAGACTAACAATTATATTAACGAAATCTTCAAAGAAGACGAGACATTGGAATATAAATATATTCTTATGAATGCTCTCTATTTCAAAGGTAGTTGGAGTGAGAAGTTTGACAAGGAAGAAACACAATTGGAGGAATTTACCAACAATGAAGGAAAGACATCATTGGTCTATATGATGAATAATACTGATGATTTATATTGCAAAAAATATGATAATCTCAGTATCGCCGAACTTCCATGCGGAAATAAAGCTTACAGCATGGTAATCATATTGCCCAACGAAGACGAAACTCTTGATAACGTACTCAGTAATTGTACAGATTTGAGAGATAAGATTGATGAATTTATCATCAACAAATCAAAAGATATAGAAACATACAAACGTGAAATATCTCTCAAGTTGCCACGATTTGAACTCAAATACGAGAAAGATGTCATTGAGACACTAAAACAAATGGGCATGAAAGATGCTTTTGATGCTGAAAAGGCAGACTTTTCTAAAATATCATCGAGGTTAACATCATGTATAACCAAAGCTATTCAAAAGACATATTTAAAAGTGGACGAAGAAGGTTCGGAAGCTGCAGCTGTGACTGTGTTTGGTGGAATGGCGACTTCTCCCGGTCCTAGTCTTACATCGAAGTTTCATGTAAACCGTCCGTTTGCTTTTCTCATAAAGGAAGAAAGTACAGGAACAATATTGTTTATGGGTAAAGTAACCCAGTTGCCATAAAATAAGTCAACACAAAATAAAATACCCACATTTTACATTTGGAGTAGAAAGTGGGTATTTTATTTGTTGCAAATAACGTGTTTATAACTTAATCGGTACACAGACGATTCCGGAAGTTCTCTTTGCCTAAAAGAGGTGTTACCATTTATTTCCGAGTCGGAAGCTAACGTAAAATTCGACCACTGTGTCAATAAGCAAAGGCAACAGCCAATACGATTTGCCTTCTTTCATAAGGTATGCAGCACCGAGCAACATTGCCGCTCCGAAAATCAAAATGGTTAGCAGACGCATTAAAGACTTGTCGGTGGCTTTTGCTCGAGAATACAAGCGCACAAATATCAAAAGCATGGCACCTGCCAAAAGAACCATCCAGCCAAAGTGATAGCCGATAGTAAAGATGATGACACCCGCAAAAGCAATTGTCAACGAGATACAATGTGCTATTTTAATGATTTTTTGACCATCCATTTTTTGACTAACTTATTTTATAATAAACAAAACTTCGTCTTTGCGTTTCATGAAATACTTTTCGCGCGCAAACTTCTCAAGCATATCCCTTGATTTCAACATCTGAATATTTGTGCTATCTTGTTTCATTGACTCTGTTAGACGACTTTTTTCAGCTTGCAGAGACTCTATGCGCTTTTGATTGTCGCAATATCTAAAAAAGGAGTAATCTCCAAAAAGGTTTGTAACGAAAAAGAATAAAATCATAACCCCGTATCTGCTTTTGATAATAGGAAATAAGATTACACAAATCTCTTTAAGTTGATGACAGATCGTTGTTAAGACTTGCTTCATCATCAGTCAAATGTTTTGTTGGTATTTAGCGAGATGGCAATCATACGTTCATATTCTTCCGCTGATAAGTCTTCTTGAAAATAATATAGTTGCGGATTAACTTTTTTGCCTTTGTGATGAACTTCGTAGTGTAGGTGAGGAGCAGTAGAAGTGCCGGTAGAACCACAGAATCCTATAATCTCACCGCGTTTTACCTTTTGTCCCACTTTTACATTGAAGTCGTTGAGATGAGCGTATAAAGTTACATATCCGAAGCCGTGGTCTATGCGAACGTGTTTGCCGTATCCGCTATAGCTCGTTTTGACTTCTTTCACAACTCCATCGCCGGTTGCGTATATCTCCGTTCCTGTCGGAGCTGTAAAGTCCATGCCTTCATGAAATTTCTTGATTTTATATATGGGGTGTATACGCCAACCCCAACCTGATGCTGTGCGACGGAGGTCTTTGTTGCTTATCGGCATTATAGCCGGAATACATTTAATAAGTTCTTCGTTACGCTTAGCAAGATTTACTATTTCATCAAAAGAGACACTTTGCACATATAGCTGTTTGGAGATGACATCGAGTCGACGTGCTGTTTCGATGACGATTTCCGAATCGGTCATGTCTTCAAGTCCTTCATAGCGGTTGATACCTCCAAAGCCGGCCTTACGTACCGATGATGGAATAGAGTCAGCCTCATAAACAACTCTGTAAATATTCTCATCACGCATCTGAACATCTTCCAATACTATCTCTATTTGGTCGAGTTTGTCGCTCATTAATTCATATTGTGCAAGAAGTTCTTGATTTTCGCGTTTGAGCATCTTCTCCTCCGGAGAGTCAAGCAAATAGACAAAAAGAACAAACAATAGACAGCCAAACACTGTGCCAAAAGCAATGTGAAATAAGAAACGAGAAAAATAATATTTTATGCCGTGCTTTACCTCCGTATAGCTCAGCGTTTCCGGATTATATTTATAGTGTTTCTTGGCCATTGTGTCTCTTTTTTGTATCGGAAAGATATTTTTACCCTTCGGAGAGACAAAATTAATGTAAATATTCTAATTTTGCAATCCAAAAGCGTTGGAAAACGCATATTTATACGAAATAGCTCCAATAGAGCGCAAAAATGCGATAATAATAAACAATAGCAAATATAATGACTGCTTCAGAAGTACGCGACAGTTTCCTTGAGTTCTTCCGTTCGAAGAATCACAAGATTGTACCATCGGCACCGATGGTTGTTAAGAACGACCCGACATTGATGTTTACTAATGCGGGCATGAATCAATTTAAAGACGTCATATTGGGCAATTGTCCTATCACATCGCCACGAGTAGCCGATTCGCAGAAGTGTTTGCGTGTATCGGGAAAGCACAACGACTTGGAGGAGGTAGGACATGATACGTACCACCATACTATGTTTGAGATGCTTGGCAATTGGTCGTTTGGTGACTATTTCAAAGAAGAGGCCATTGCATGGGCGTGGGAATACCTTACAGAGGTTATCAAATTGGACAAAGATCGTTTGTATGTGACAATCTTTGAAGGTTCAAAGGACGATGGTTTGGAACGTGATACTGAAGCTTACGAGTGTTGGAAAAAGCATATTGCGGAAGACCGCATTATCAACGGAAACAAGAAGGATAACTTCTGGGAGATGGGAGATACGGGACCATGCGGTCCGTGTTCGGAGATACATATCGACATGCGTCCCGATAAAGAGCGTGAACTTGTTGCGGGACGTGACCTTGTAAATGCCGACAATCCTCAGGTGATAGAGATCTGGAACAATGTCTTCATGCAGTATAATCGCAAAGCTGATGGTTCGCTCGAGAAACTTCCTAATCATCACGTAGATACCGGTATGGGCTTCGAACGTTTGGTGCGTGCAATACAAGGCAAGACCTCTAATTACGATACCGACGTCTTTACGCCTATCCTCGATGAAATATCACGATTGACAGGTGTTAAATACGGTGCGGCACATGACACAGATGTCGCAATGCGCGTTATGGCAGACCACATACGTACTATAGCGTTCTCCATAACAGACGGTCAGTTGCCCTCTAACAATAAAGCCGGCTATGTGATACGTCGAATTTTACGTCGTGCAGTACGTTATAACTATACATTCCTCAACGGCAGAGAGGCTACGTTATACAAACTTCTTCCTGTCTTGATAAAGACTATGGGTAAAGCGTATCCCGAACTCGAAGCACAACAAGAGTTGGTTGCAAAGGTCATCAAAGAGGAAGAAGAGTCATTCCTTCGTACTTTGGCAACAGGTATAGGAATGCTTGACAAAATTATTGCAGAGACAAAGAATGCCGGCTCGAGCACAGTGAGCGGAAAGGTCGCTTTCGAACTCTATGACACGTACGGCTTCCCTCTTGACCTTACAGAGTTGATATTGAAAGAGAACGGATTAACCGCAGATAAAGCAGAGTTTGAACAAGAAATGAATGCACAGAAGGAACGTGCAAGAAATGCGACTGCCATTGAAGCCGGCGACTGGGTTGTATTGACAGACGACGAGAAGGAAGACTTTGTGGGCTACGATGTTACAGAAACAAACGTCGTGATTGTTCGTTATCGCAAAGTAAAAGCAAAGAACAAAGAACAATATCAGTTGGTGTTCAACATCACACCGTTCTACGGCGAGAGTGGCGGCCAGATGGGCGACTCGGGCTATATAGAGGCCGAAGGTGAGAAAATAACGATAGAGAATACTATCAAGGAAAATAACCTTATCATTCACTTGGCAACAAAGTTCCCATCAAATCCGAGCGCATCATTCAAAGCCGTTGTTGACAAGAAACGCCGTACGATGATTGCCAACAACCACACAGCGACACACCTCATGCAAGAGGCATTGCGCACAGTTCTTGGTACACACGTAGAACAGAAAGGTTCTTTGGTGTCTCCGGACTACTTGCGTTTTGACTTCTCTCACTTCCAGAAGGTTACAGACGAAGAACTCGTACAGGTGGAGCATCTTGTAAATGCTAAGATACGAGAGAATATCTCCCTCGAAGAAATGCGTAATATTCCTATCGACGAGGCAAGAAAATTAGGAGCTATGGCTCTCTTCGGTGAGAAATACGGTGACACAGTGCGAGCTATTAAGTTTGGAACATCGGTAGAACTTTGTGGAGGTACACATGCACGTGCAACGGGACAAATAGGATTCTTTAAGATAATATCAGAAGCGTCTGCGTCTGCCGGCGTACGTCGTATAGAGGCAGTGACGGCCGATCGTGCAGAAGAGTTGGTTTCTAACATGTCGCTTCTTCTTCGTCAGTTGGCCGAGATGTTGAAAGCACCTTCGAACGCTGCGATAGCAAAGGGTATCGAGACATTGGTGCAGAACAATCAGAAACTCGCAGACCAAAAGAATAAACTTGTAGAATCAATGATAGCCGTAGAAAAGACT
Source organism: uncultured Bacteroidales bacterium (assembly GCA_937892255.1). GTDB lineage: Bacteria > Bacteroidota > Bacteroidia > Bacteroidales > Marinilabiliaceae > W3P20-009. Next base: position 14,062 of record CALAUL010000035.1, read on the forward strand.
GCATTGAAAAACCAAATAGAGACTATTGGCAACTGCAACCTCCTTGTTGCCGAGATAAAGCCCGTGTTTGCGGAAAAACTTAAAGACTTGGCATTCCAGATACGCAACGAGTACAATAACATTGTCATTGTCTTGGGACTCAATCTTAATGACAAGCCACAGTTGGCAGTCATTGCATCAGATTCGCTTGTCAAAGAAAAGGGTATAAACGCAGTAGATGCCATCAAAGCTATTGCAAAACACATACAAGGTGGTGGCGGCGGGCAACCGTTCTTTGCCACAGCAGGAGGTAAGAATGCAGAAGGCTTAGATGCAGCCTTGAGAGAGGCGAAATATTACTTTAGCGACAAGTTGAAGTAGGTCTCTCTACGCAACAAATATAAAAGGCTGTCTAACGAAGAGTTGGTCAGCCTTTCTTGCATAGGTATGTAGCGATTATATTTTTAAGACTTTGTAATGCTCCTTTGGGCAGCCTCTGCGGAAAAACAGTATGCCGAGCTGATAAAGTTCGATTGTCGTTGCAACGTCCGTGTCTTTCTTTATCTCGTTCCAGGCTTCTGTCATTCCCTTTGACCAGTGAATGTCGTCAAAAACGAATATTGTGCCTATGGCCGCTTTCTCTTTGCACATCTTGTAGTAGCGCAATGTGGCGTCTTTTGTGTGATTGGCGTCGAAGAATACAAGATTGACAGTCTCGATACCTTTTAGAGTCTTCGGCAATGTCGTGTCGATATCGCCACAGATGATGTTTATATTGTTTGTGGTGGCTTTTGAAAGTTGCTTTTTTGCAATGTCGCACAACGTCTTTGAGCCTTCAAGTGTCGTGATAGTGCTATTGCCGTCTGTGCCGAGCCACAAGTAGAAACAGCTTATTCCAACCGATGTTCCCAATTCAATGATAGTGTCCGGTTTATAGTGATTGACGATGCGAGTGAGTAGCAGACCGTATTTCTCGCGTATTGCGACATGACGAAGAAGATGTTTGGTCGTTGTTGATGTTGTCGTCTTAGAGCCTAAGTCATTGTCGATGGTCAGTGTTTTTGCTATTTCTTTATAGCTACGTCTGAATTGTCGTGATGTTTTTCTCCACGATTTGTATTCGTGAGGTTTTTTATCTGCCATGCATAGTACGTGTCGGACGAAGTCATAGACAAAAGGGCTATGGACTCCGTGTCCGCGAAAGTATCGAGCTTTCAGACAGAACTTTATATATTGCGATATTTGGTAACGTTTATTTTTCATGCTGGAAAGGTAAATAAAAATAGAATGTCGTGCCTTGTCCCTCTTCCGATGTCACCCATATCTGTCCGCCCATGTGAGTTACTAAGTTTTTCACGATGTTAAGACCTAACCCTAATCCGGGGTGTATTGATTTGTTTCCGGTGTTGAGTTTGCGGAACGGTTCGAATATTACATTGAGTTTGTCGTTAGGAATGCCGACACCTGTATCTTCGATTGATATTATCAGCAGATCTTGTGTTTTGGGGAGAATGAAATCTTTGGGGTATTCGTATTCGTCGCGAAGTTGCTTTGGTGACGTTGTTGTTGCATTTATTTTGACGTAGCCGCTTTCGGTGAATTTAAATGCATTGTAGACTATGTTGATTATTATTTGACGGAATCGGTCTTTGTCTGAACATATCGTTTTGTCTTTCAGTATGTCATCGTTAGAGAGTAAGAATTTTACGTTTTCGTTCTTTCTTTCGACTTGCAAAAGAGTGTATGTCTCGGCTATCTCTTGATAAATGGAGAAATCTGAGTAATTGATGCGCAAGTGTCCTGATTCGATGCGAGATATGTCGAGAAGGTCGTTGATGAGAACCAAAAGGCTATTTCCGCTTTCACGTATTAGGTGTGCATATTCTTTTATTTCTTCTTGCGAACATAGATTTTCGGCTATGAGTTTGGAAAAGCCCATTATACAGTTCATCGGAGTGCGTACTTCGTGGCTAAGGTTGGCTAAGAATGCAGATTTGAGTCGGCTGCTTTCCTCTGCTCGGGCGAATGCTTCCTTGAGATCTGCAGTTCTACTTGCGACTTCTTTTTCGAGGTTGTTTTTTTGTTCTTTCAGTTCGCGGTTTTGCTGGTCGATGATGTTTTTATGGTTTGTCAGAGCGATGTTTGTCAGTCGAATTTCACCGGCTTGGCGGTTTACTTCTTCTTCCAGTTTTTGGCGTTGTCTGATATTTACACGGTTTTTGATAAAGAATACGAATATAAACAGAGAGATGCTTATCAGTACAAGTAGTACATAGAAGGCCGGATGTTCGTAAAAATAGACGTCTTTGTTGATGTAAACGAAGCGAGAGTTGTTGGTTGGGTTTCCGTTATTGTCGCAAGAGCGTAGTTCTAATGGAGAAATGCCATGTCGCAATGCTCCGAACAGAATTGGAGAAGTTGTAAGGCTAGAATGCCATTCGTTGTGTTCAGAGTTGGGCAGACGCCACATGATTTTGTTGTTGGAGCTGTTGTTGTAGTTGAGTACGCGTACATAAAGGTGCAGAGAGCGGATGCCTTTGGGTACGTTGATAGTGTCACTGTTGTAGAATATATCTTGCGATGTCAGTTCGTCGTATGTACTGGTTGTTGAGTTTGCAAAGCGGTAACTTGATATTATTGGACTGGGGTAGTATTCATTTTCGGAAAAATCTTCTGAGGAGAATTCTATGAAGTAGTTTGTTCCGGCCATAAGTACGTGTCCGTCATACGATGTTGATGAGGCGTTGGTGTTAAATGTTGGGCAGATGTTGTGTGTTGAGGCTTTGTATTCGTAGGTTTGTCCGTCGTTGTTGTTGATGCACACTAAGCCTTTCGAAGTGGCAGCCCATATATTTTTGTATTTATCTATTTCCAAGCATATTATTTTGTTGTTGACGAGTAGAGATGAGTATTCGATGTTGTTCACGCGGTTGTATTTTGGGAGGTAGTAATACAGGCCTCTGTTGTTGGTTGCAATCCACAGTTCGTCAAGTCCGTTGCGGTTTATGTAGCGAATGTTGGTGATGCTGCATTTGTTGTTTCCCACGTTTGTTACAAAGGATATGGAGTCGGTATAAAGGTTGATTTTAAATATGTCGCCGTTGTTGTCTCCGAGCCACATTATAGAGTCTTTGTTGAAGGTTATGTCGGAGGGAATGCCTATTTCTGATTTGTCAAAAGATTTGAATGTCGACTTTCCATTTTGTGTCACTATGTATCCGTTGTCGCTGGTGCATGTGATAAGTCTGTTCGAAGGGTCAATTTTCGAAAACTTTATCCTATAGTTGTTTTTGCGAGATATGACAGTGCTTAGTTCGAAGGTGTTCAAGTCTACTTTTGATATCGATCTCGACTGAACAAGGTATAGGCAGTTTTGGATTGTGTCTTCATCAAAGTCTATTGTGGCAAATCGTTTGATATGTTCGTTGTTGAAGTCTATTCTGGAAAACATCTCGCTGTTGTTTCTTTTCACGAATAGTCCATCGGCACACCATATCCAATAGTTTTTGTTCTTGTCTTTGTGTATTGTGAAGATGTCGCATGAGTTCGATTCAGAAAAGCGTCGCAGGTCTGTTCTTGAGAATTTAGATGACAGATAGTCGTTTTTTACAAGTCCTTCGCTGGTGCCAATCCAAATTATAGGTTGATTTTTAGAGCGTGCCAATCCGTATATTTTGTTTGACATTAGAGACGAATTGCGTGTTGTGTATTTAAGCAACTTTTCTTTTCGCAAGTTGTAGAAACATAGTCCGTAGTTTGTTGTAATCCAAATTCCGTCGTGCATGCATAGTATTTCTTTTGGACGATCTGTTAGTTTATGCACCCATTTGCTGTGTTTGGTGTATCTGTTGTATAACCATATAGTTATGTCTTGGTGCTGATCTTCTGAAGTCAGTACAAATACGGAGTCTGTTAGTTGGTCTATATGTCTTATTTTTCCGGGAATATCTGTTTTGATTGTTATGAACTCCGGTTCGTATATGCTGTTTTTGTTCATTGTAACGAGTTTGCCATTTGTGCAGAAATAGACAGTTTCGCCAAGGTCAAGGAAGTGAGTTGTTAATCCAGCTTTGTTATTGTCTATCAAGTACGGTCCTTGTATTATTCCGTTGTTTTTGTTGACAAGGTAAAATCCGGTATATGTCGAACATAGCAACAGAGAATCATTATAGTTGAGTAGAGTGTTGAATGATCTTGTGGTATTGGTTGTTGTTTGTCTTGTTTTTAGGTTGCGGCTGTCGTAGGCAATGGTTTTGATTTTATATGTTTTCTTGTCTAAGCAAATCAGTTCAGCGATTTGATCACTTGTTGCCCATATACAGTTGAGTATGGTATCTTCATATAGTGTTGTTATGATGTTATTAGTCTTATTTTGTGTGATTGTGGAGATGTCGAAGTTTTGAAAATGTACGCCGTCGTAGCGAGATATGCCGAGAGTTGTTCCGATCCAGACATATCCGTCTTTGTCAAGTATGACGCATCTGCAATCGGAAGAAGCTATTCCGTTGGAGTATATTTCGAAGTAGGGAGATTCTGATTGCATGCATTTTTTACTATCCCACTCGAAGTTGAACTCTTGTGCGTATCCTGAAATAGATGTACAAAACAGTGTAAGCAAGACAATGGCTAATCTCATAACGTTTATTTGTTGGTGATATAGTGGTTTATAATTTTCTTTATTGAGGGAGCTTTTATCTCTTCCATCGCTTTGTGAAGTTCGCTTGTCGAGTACCATTCTATGCCGGATATGTCGTCGTGAGCTTCAAGTGCGTCGTAGTTGTCAAGGGTTACTTTAAATCCCAAATCACAAGTCATGACTGTATATCCGGTGAAAAGGTATGCATTTGGAGCGGAGGTCAGGTATTGCAACGATGTTACGTTTGAGCATAGTTCCTCTTTTATTTCTCGCACGATGGCTTCTTCTACTGATTCGTCGGGGTCGACAAAGCCACCCGGAAGATCCAGTGTCCCTTTGTTAGGTTCTTCGGCTCTTCGGGTAAGAAGTATTTCGTCTTTCTCATTGACTATTATAAGAGCAACTGCGGCTGCGGCGTTAGGGAAAAATCTAAAACCGCAGTCGCTACAGCGTACTTCTTTATTGTTTGTCCCTTTGAATGTATTGCTTCCACAATGGGGACAATATGTCATAAAATCCTTTGCTCTCATGGCATAGTTAATAGCGAGCCTCTTATTATTCGTTTATTAGGAAGAGGGTATCTCTTTTTTGCATTTTTAAGATTTGAGCCGGTTGTTACGTTGCCTGTTGTTAGGTATTCTATGCCGGCGGCTATCAGAGGTTCTTTTTCTGAGCCTAATTCTCTCAGGAGGAAGTCGTCTTCGTCTATTTCGTAGTCGGGTGTTAAGCCCTCTAATGTGTTGAATGTTTCGTTTTTACTATTGTAGAATGTGGCTATGATAGGGATTAACAGCCAGTCATTGATGCGTTTAGAGTACACGGGCTTGTTGTTTGAGGTATAGGTAAAATCGCTTGGTCTGAATTGAATGCTAGATTGGTTTTTGCCTCCTGTTCGGGTTCCTATTGTTGTTACCTCCATGTACGGCTCGAGTCCTATTATGGTGGCTTCAGAGGCAGAATATGTCATGTCGCTTGTTATTATCACTATTCTATTTAGGTTGAGTGATTTTATGTCTTGTTTAAATTTTGTTGTGCTCTCTTCTTTTCCAAAACCTTCAAGAGAACTCATAATGTTGTTGTATTTATACAATATCAGGTCGTCACCTTTGTCGACATAGGTTTGAGGGGCAATGAGGCTGCATAGGTGGTCCATTGCGTTCATATATCCGCCCGGATTATAACGGAGGTCTAGGATGAGGTCTTTGGCGTTGTTGTCTTTGAAGTATTGGAATATTTGTGTCAATTCATTGTTGTATTCTGATAGGAAGCTGTAGTAATGGAGGTATGCGATTCCATTGTCGAATACGGTATATTCTGTGGCAGCTTTTTCGGCTACGATAGACGGAGTGATGTAAAGGGCAATGGCTTGAGTCTCGTTTGTGTCGGGGTTTATCCTTGCACCTTTGTATTCGCCTGCAATGTCCCACATTTTTGTATAGTTTTCGGTGGTTAGTTCATTGCCGTTGATAACGTTTATGATGTCACCTCTTTTCATTCCTGCGTTGTATGCAGGAGAGTCTTTTATGACGTAGCGTACGATGGCATATACATTGTTGCCGTCTTCTTCTAATTTGTGATAAGTGACATGGCAACCTATTGTTGTGGCTTTACCCGATATTATGTAGTCAATCATTTCTGCATCGTTTGAGATTGTAGAGAAATAGTCTTCCTCTACGATGAGGTCGTAGAAGTAGTTGTAGGTGTTGTCGTAGTCTTCATACGACAACTGAGGTACTTTGTCGTTCCAATAGTAGTATGTCGATAATACATCGTATACAAACATGTTTGCTTCGGTTGTGGTGTTTGTCGGGGTTGTAACTATAGATGTAGTGTCTGGATGGGTTGTCTGGTGAGGTTTTGGAGAGTGTCGTGTTGTGTCTAAATCTTCTTCGCTACAAGCTATTACGGCTGAAAATGAGAGTAGGCAACATGCCATGTTCTTAATCTTTCGTGTATTCATAATATTCCTCTTTTTCCCTGTTTACGATTTGTTTTTTGTGTACACGTTACAGTATTCGTGCCAAACATGAGAGCGTTTTTATTGTTTTTTGAAAAATACTCTTTGTGGCTGTGATAGAATTGTATAATATAATTCAACGTTATTCCGTTTGCAAGATAAGCATTTTTTCTGACAGTGTGTACAAGTCGTATCCTTGTTAAGTCTTGTCAGATAGCAATATTTTTCTGACTATCTCGCGTGCTGAGTGTATTGCAACCGGCACACCGCCTCCGGCTGTTGTCCAATGTCCTATGTGGAAGAAGTTTTTAAGTCCTTTTTGAGTCGGACGCACTACGAAGGGCTTTAGTATGTTGTCCATAGGAGTCCAGCCTTGTGATGAACCTGCGTAGTTGCCGGTGTAACGATGATATGTGGCCGGTGTGGCGAGGTCTTTGACTTCGATGTTGTCGGTAAGTTGTTTGCCGTATCGTTCTGTCAGTCTTTCTATCAGTTGTTCTGTCAAAGTCTCTTTGTCGGCTTTATAAAGGGTGTAGTTGTTCTTGCGACGTTCTATCCAAAAGAGACCTTCTCTCGTATGAAGGTTGACACTCATTGTTGTCTTTCCTTTCGGGGCGAGGGTGGGGTCATAGTTGTAGATGTGCACCTCTATTTCGTTGTAAGTTGTTCCGTCGGGCGATGTTATCGGTCTGATGGGAAATCGTTGATAATGAGCTTCGTCGTTCAGCGATTTGTCTATGCCGAGGTGAAGCATACAGAACGAGTAGAAGACGCTCTCTTTGGGTGGGAGTTGAAATGTTCTTTCCTTGGCTGAAGCGTATCTTCCGGCTAAACCTTTCATTGTCGTGTTGCCAAATGTTGTTGCTGTCCAGTCGGCTGCCGATATTACGATGTCGGCCTTCAACGATGTGCCATCGTGTAGAGTGACACCTATTGCTATGTCGTTGTTCTTTTGTTCTTTGGCGGTGTCGATGGTGTCGACCGATGTGCTTTTGCGTAGATTTCCCCCGTATTTGATGTACTCTTTTTCCAAGTGCTTAGTAAATTCCAATGACCCGCCTATGGGATAGCCGGCTACTTTTTTTGTTGCATAGGCTTGAGCAAAGAGCAACACCGTCATGCGCATTTCATTGCTATAGAGGTTTTCGATAGTCCGACGAAGGTAGAAGTTTTTAAAACGACGTGCAAATTGCTTGTTGTTTAGTCGTCCCCAACGTAGCATGAAGAAGAGCATTGGAAGCAATGTTATCATCTTGCTTTTCCATTTCAGACCTCTGTACCATGGTTCGCCTTCGCGCCATACGGGTGGCAGGTATTTGAGATGAGGCAATATGAATCTGACGGCATTGCACCATCTGCGTATAGCTTTCGTGTCTTCGGGTGCAATATCTTTGAGATAAGCTTCAAATTCGTCGATGTCGTTGAGGAAATGAAAGTCTCGTCCATCTTTGTCGGTTATGACTACTCGTTCGTTGTGAAAATGAAATGACACACTGTCGATGTCGAAAAGCTCTTTCCAGAAGTGATAAAACGAGATGCCTTCTCTTGCGCCAAGAACCCAGTGCAGACAGCCGTTGAATGTGTAGTCGCCTCGTTGCCACGACGTACAGAGCCCTCCTATCTCGCACTCTTTCTCACAGATTGTCGTTGTATAACCGCGTTTTTGTAACAGCACTCCGACAGCCAAACCGGCCACACCTCCGCCTATGATGATAACATGTTTCATGTCTCAAAGATAGTTATTAATCATGACAAATGCATTTTTACGTTCAGCGTGTTAAGTATATCCCCATGGCCGTCAGTAGCAATCCGCCTATTGCGCTCACTGCTATGTAGATGCTACCTCCCCAAATGTTGCCACTCTGAAGCATCAGTATTACCTCTTTTGAGAATGTGGAGAATGTCGTGAAGCCACCGCATAGTCCGATAGTCAGAAAGAGAGCCATATCATTCCCGCTGTGGCACGAACGAGAGAAGAGTCCGTACAACATGCCTATCAGCAGACAGCCCGATAGGTTGGCAGTAAGTGTTGCCCATGGGAAGCCCTTCTCCAAACCTTTCATGGCTATGCTGATGACATACCTCAGTACACCTCCTATGAAACTGCCGGCTCCGACAAGAAGAGAATTTTTGAATATTTCCGATACCATAGCATTTCGTTTATACACGGCAAAGATAATAATATCATGCTCTTTTGGAGTATTGTCTGAAGACCTTTTGTTTAGCGAGCAGTTGGACATGTCGAGAGGGTTCTATATGTCCGAAGTTGTTCCGGTGTATCTACGGTGTGCCCCCGATGTAGTAACGGTAATCTCTCGACATTTCCGAAAAAAGTCGAAAGATGAAATTTGCTACACGTGAAATACATTCAATAATTGTCCTATGTCGGTGGTAAAAAAGCGAAATAGAAGTTTTGCCGTGAAGTAACGTTTTTATATATTTGCGATATGGTCTTAAAAATGAATGTTATGAGAATATTTATTGTTGTTTTCTTCTTTCTGACTACGTGTGTTGTCTGTTCTACAGCGCAGCATGAGCGTAAAATACCGTTCAATGGCAAACTCGTCGACATGCTCGGTTCGCCGATAAAGAAAGCTCGTGTCTATGTCGTTTCGCCACGTCGCTATGCTACCACCGACAATCTGGGCAACTTCGGACTGACAGATATCGACACATCGGATACGTTGAAGATAACAGTGGATAAAGTCACATATAAAGTGGCAATAGACCGTCGACGCAGCATTGTCGTAAGGTTGGACAAACAGAGCGGAGATGTGCTTTGTCAAGAGGATATAGAGCTTTTTGAAAAGGGATTCGACCACGTCAATAGACGCGAGCGAGGCATGGGAACTATAATGTCGGGTGCAGCATTGCGTCGAACGGGAAGTTCCAACTTGCTCGGAGCTCTCAAAGGTCGAGTGCCGGGACTGAATATCTCAACGGACGGCAGACCAGGGAGCGATGGTGAAGCAAATATCCGCGGAATAGGCAGTATCACGCAATCGACAAAACCTCTATTTGTTGTAGACGGAATAGTAACAGAGTCCATAAATCATATATCCATCGGAGATGTCGAGTACGTAGAGATCTTGAAAGAAGCAAACCTATACGGCTCGCGCGGTGCCAATGGTGCGATATTGATATTCTTGAAAAGACCGTAATACAGGCGAGGTATGCTCCTCGAAGCTTTTTAGAATATTCTGCGTCGTTGTTCTTGCCATGGACAACACGAGTCGAATATGTAAATTGATTTTTAATCCAAAATGTTGAGTTGACCTTTCGTTTCTTTGTTGTATATTTGCGGAGAATATGGAACAGCAGGGAAAAGCAAGATATACATTTTCGAAAAGCGAGAAGCTTTGTAGCGAGAAGGCTATCGGTCGTTTGTTTGCCGATGGAGTGTCGTTTGTGAAGTTTCCGTTGCGTGTCATTTACCTTGTTGAAGAACTTGCGGAGGGAGAAGAGCCTATTTGTCAGGTGCTCATCTCGGTGCCAAAGAAGCGATTTAAACGTGCTGTGAAGCGTAATCGTATAAAACGTCTTGTACGAGAGGCATATCGTCTTAATAAGCATCTCCTTGTCGGCGTCAATACCACTAAACGTGTCAGTCTGTCGTTTGTCATGCTCGATGATAAAGAACCATCGTTTGCGCAAGTACAGAAGACTGTCGTGAGGTCGTTGGAACGTGTTGTAAGTTTGTTGCAGTCATGATTTCTCGTCTTTTGGTGTCGGTGCTTGTTGGCATGGTGCAGGTTTACAAACGTTGTATATCGCCATATTTTCCTCCTTCATGTCGTTTTACTCCCACATGCTCTACATACGCCATTGAAGCTCTGCGAAAGCATGGTCCTTTGCGTGGCACGTGGCTCACTCTCAAACGTATTTTAAAATGTCATCCGTGGGGTGACAGTGGTTATGACCCGGTGCCGTAGTGCGTATTAATCTTCCGAAGCAATATCCTCGGGAAGAGACTTCAGCACCGTATCGTAGTCGAAGCCTCTCGATAAGCCAAAGCGTATTAGTTTGTTGCGACGTTTCCAAGGATCGTCATCTTTTATCGAACGAGCTTTATTGGCGAGCATTGAGCAGAGTCTGTCGCTACTCACTTCGGGTGTCAACTCCGCAAGAGCTTCGTTGATAATGTCGTTGCTGATGTGCTTGTGTATTAGTTGAAAACGTATTTTCTGAGGACCCCAGCCGTTGAAACGGGCTTTCTCTCGAGCATATAGCTTGGCATAACGACAATCGTCAATGAAACGCTCTTTGGTGAGCCATTCAACAATATCGTTGCGTTCTTCGTTGGTAAGGTCAAATTTGGCTAATCTCTTTCTGACATCGTCGGTGCAATGTTCTGCCTTAGAACAGTAATCAGCCATGCTATTTAGTGCTTTCGTCCTCATCAGAGACGTGCTTTATAGTCGTCGTAGCCGAATGTTCTGACCACGCGCAATCCATGTTTATTGTCCCAAATAGCGTACGACGGATGCGAGACGCCATTGAACATCGTCGTCTTCACCATCGTGTAGTGTATCATATCTTCGAAGATAATCTTGTCGCCTATTTTGAGTGGTTCATCAAACGACCAATCGCCAACAAAGTCGCCCGAAAGACAAGAGTTGCCACCCATGCGATAGGTGGGTTTATCTTCTATGGGGTCAAAATAAGCTCCTCTGATACGTGGTTTGTATGGCATTTCCAAGCAGTCGGGCATGTGACATGCGAATGATACATTGAGGATAGCGGTCGTTATGCCATTGTTTTCCACAATGTCAACGACTTCCGAAACGAGGACTCCAGTGTCCCAAGCAAAGGCACTTCCCGGCTCTAGGATGACCTGTACGCCCCATTTCTCTCGGAAACGTTTTATGATGTCGATGAGCAGCTTGGTATTGTATCCTTTTCGTGTCATGAGATGTCCGCCACCCATGTTGACCCATTTCACTTGTGGCAACCAAGGTGTAAAACGTTCTTCGAAAGCTGCAAGTGTCTTTTGTAAATCCGAAGAGTCCGATTCGCACAGAGCGTGAAAGTGCAGACCCTCGATGTCCGTCGGCAGACGAGAAGGCAAATCTTGAGCCAAGATGCCCAGTCGCGAGCCCGGAGCGCAAGGGTTGTAGAGGTCTGTCTCAACTTCCGAATACTCCGGATTGACACGTAGTCCGAGAGATATGTGATGGTCGGACTTTTTTGTTTTTGGCGCAAATCGTTCGTACTGACTTAGTGAGTTGAATGTGATATGACTACTGCATTGCATGATTGTCTTGAACTCCTTGTCGGTGTATGCCGGGCTGTATGTATGGGCAAGAGAACCGAGCTCTTCAAATGCCAAACGCGCTTCACAGAGTGACGATGCCGTGGAATAATGGAAATATTCTCTCACGATAGGAAATGCACTGTGCATAGCAAAGGCCTTGAATGCCAATATTATTTCTGCTCCCGATTCGCGACGCACACGGTCTATGAGTTTAAGGTTTTCGCGTAATAGGTCTGCGTCGAGAACGTAGCACGGAGACGGAACTTTGCTGAAATCTATAGCCATATTGTATTTGAATTTTTAGTGCCGCAAAGATAGAGATATTTTTCAAAATAGGTTGTTTGAATTTCTTTGGAAGTACATTTTATATTTGTTCGAACAACATTAGTATGCCATTAAAAACCAGACACAAACAAAACAAGGTGTTGCGACGTTCATGTTTTTGTGATGTAATTTGAACTTTTGGCATTATTTTTGCGTAATCAAACAGTGCTATGGTTAGAATATTATTCCTTTTTATAATGTTTCTTCTCCCTGCGGTGGTAGAGGGACAAATGCAAAAGTTTCGACTGAATTATCAGCCGATGATGGATACAATTATTGTAGACAATGCAGATACTATCATTTACGACAAGCAACAGTTTGTCAATGCGTCATTTGCAGATACGACACCGAAGTATGTCGATGCAAATATCTATACGCTTATTTTTAGAGGTATCTACGAATCGATAGACTACAAACCGTCGTTGTCTGAGGACGACAGAGCAATGTGTAAACTTGACTCCATACGTCAGATAGTCATGAAGCCGATAGATGCCGATATCGTCGGAGGTATCAATCCGTTAGAGGTATTGAAATACAGATATATGATAGAACGCCCGTCGGACGTAAAATATGCATGGCAGCAAATTCCGGAAGTGGAGGAAAAAATAAGTAATCGTAGAAAGCGACTTCAGGAAAATGATGATTATCAGGCTATAGTGAAGATGTTTGAACAATTTTCTTCGGATATATCAATGCGTAAACGTCCGGAGCCTCCAAAGTCGCCATGGACGGTTTCAGGAGAAGAAAATGTGCAGATATCGCAGCTCTTTGTAAATAAACATTGGGCAAAAGGTGGTGAAAACTCTATGACACTTATTTCCGATTTACGTATCAAGGCTGTCTATAGTAAGGACAAACACAATTGGGAAAACAATATAACGCAAAAACTTGGTATCACTAATACCACTGTATCCGGCACACGTCTCTCTGATGACGTTTTGGATATGTCGAGTAAGTACGGTTATAAGGCTATTAGCAAATGGTACTATTCTTTCCAGAACACCTTCAAGACGCAGCTGTTCAAATCTTATAACAAAGATGATACTTTGCGTGTCAATCCTCTTTCAGCAATAATGTCTCCGGCGTATATTCAGTTTATCTTCGGTATGGACTATATGAAAGATGATTTATCACTTCTCCTCTCGCCATATACGGCTGTGATGACATTGGTGCTTGATACTTCAACGATTGACCAAACTCGTTACTCTGTTGAAGCCGATAAGAAATTGAAGACCATCAATGGTTTGTCCGTTACTCTCAATTGGAAAAAGACAGTGACCTCGGACATTGTATACACCACGAAATTGGAGCTCTTTTATCAGTATTTTGAGAAAAACGGTTCAAAGCGATTCAACTGGGAAAACGTAATTGACGTGCAGTTAAATAGATTTCTTACGACGCGTCTGCTCTTTGATTTGCGTTACTATGACAATGAGAGTGATAAATTTCAGTTCAAAGAGAATTTCAGTATAGCCTTTAAGTTTAAGTTCTGATAATGTTGTACTCATCACCTTTTTTTATACCTTTGTTAGGATTTATAAACAAATAGAGTGATGGATGAGACGAAAGTTCTATATAAGAGTATTTTAGAACTATCATCTTCGGCGGACGGACGTCGGGGAATGGAGCAAATATGTGTATTGCTTGCAGACTTCTGTAAATGTGAGTCGGTAAAGATAGGTGTGCGTGGCTCGTGGTTTGAAGGCGCACCTTCTGACAATTGCCCGTTTAGCAAACGTAAGTCGTTGCGACTAAGTGACGACACCGGTGTCTCGTTTGAATTTTATTTTAAAGAGCGTAACTATGCAACTTTTGAGATTCGTGAAGACGACGGCAGTTTAGATGTGGCATTAAACCTCATTGGAGGAGTGGTGCTCAATTCTCTTTTGAAGCATCTTGACTCCGTGCAAGGCAAACGCACAAAGGAGTTGCGCGTCATAAACATGACTGCCGACTTGCTCAAAAAGGGCTTAGAGGTGGAGATAACGATGTATGAGATATGTCGTATCTTGCCCGAAGCGTGGGAGACGTCTGATGTCATCTCGGTGCGTATCAATTACGCCGGCCAATATTTCACTTCGGAACATTTTTTCGAGTCGCCATACAGCATACATGCCGATTTTGACCTTCCCGACAACAGACACGGATATGTCGAGGTGTTTTACAACGGAGAGTCGATTATAGAAGGACAAGATATATTTTTGCCTCAAGAGAGGGAACTTATCTCCAATGTGGCATATCTCATAGCCGGCACTGCTTCGAAACATATCTACAAACGTCTCGACAAACGAACCTCGGAGCGTATCAAAGAACTTAACGCTATCAACAGAATATCAGCCATATTGGCAAAAGACCAATCTGTCGACGATACGTTGCAACTTGTTGTCAATGCGTTGGTATATTCATGGCAATATCCCGAAACGGCGTGTGTGCGTATCATTTATGATGAACATTCATACGAGAGTCGCGATTTCAAAGAATCGGTATGGTCGATAAGAGACTTCTTTGTGACTCTCGACAATAAAAAGGGTGTCATTCAAGTCTTTTATAAAGAGGAACATCCGACAGATTTCGACGGACCGTTCCTTAAAGAGGAAGTGCAACTTTTGACAAATATTTCTCGTCTGGTATGTGGTTATATCAACAACTACAAAGGACGAGAGATGTTCAACAATATGCCCAAGGTGGCAAGTACAGCCGTCAGTGAGGACTTTCGCAAGACGCTCACACGCGACAAACAACCTTTGCAACTCTTCTTCAATAAGCAGATTATCGAGAAATATGTCTATCTCGATATGATGAAGTACAAGGTCAAGAACATACTCTTCGTTGCCACTTTGTATGATTCGTTTATTCTTGAGACTGACGATAGTTTCTTCGAGCAGTTCATGGGAGAGATATACCAATATTCGCTTTTCTCGTTGCCTCGTATCACCGGAGTTACATCGCCCGAAGAGGCTTTGGAACTTATGGCAAGCACACGTTTCGACCTCGCTATTCTCATGGTAGGTTTGGACTCGAAGACGACAATCAATCTCTCTTCTGAAATAAAGTCTTTGCAACCCGATTTGCCCGTATACTTGCTTCTCAATCAGAAAAGTGACATCAAAAAGTTCGAAGAGTTAGCTTCTTACACATCATCAATAGACAAACTCTTCGTGTGGAATGGCAATTCGCAAATCTTCTTCTCTATTGTAAAGTCAACAGAGGATAATGCCAACGTAGAAAACGATACTAAGATAGGCCTTGTGCGTGTTATATTACTTGTTGAAGATTCTCCAGAATACTATTCTAAGTATTTGCAATTGCTCTTTTCTATTGTTTTCAATCAGGTGCAGTTACTTCTTGGACCGGAGGAACGTAATGAGATAAACAAGATTAGTAAGATGCGTCAGCGTCCGAAGATTCTGCATGCTCGCAACTACGAAGACGCCATGTACATCTATGAAAAGTACAAGGACTATCTATTGTGCGTCATCTCCGATGTGGAGTTTGACCGCAACGGGACATCCGACCCCATGGCAGGCTATAGCTTACTGAAGTATATGTTGGGACAGAAGCCCAATTTGCCGGCAATCCTTCAGTCGGCAGATCCGCGCAACAGAGCAGCGGCAGAGAAATTGGGAGTTGAATTTCTCGACAAAGACTCCGACTCTTTGGAAGCCGATATGATGGAGTTCCTCACAAGTCGTCTTGGCTTCGGAGAGTTTATCTTCCGCAATCATAAGGGCAAGCGTGTGGCACAAGCCAAGGGATTAAAGGAGTTTGAGATTATCTTCCGTAACATACCGTCGCATCTTCTTGCCGAATATTGCAAAGACAACCGAATATCATCGTGGTTTATGTCGCGAGGCGAGATACCTTTGGCACGAGCTGTCAATCCGATACGTTATGACGACTACGATAATGCGGAGGACTTCCGCCGTGATATACTGCGCATCATGAAGGAGTATCTTGATAATCGTCGACGAGGCAAGGTGCTTGACTTTGACGAGGTTGATGAAGTCGACGAACGAAATGTCATATCTATGGCCCCAGGTTCGCTCGGAGGAAAGGGTAGAGGTTTGGCTTTTATCAATACGCTCATTCAGAACATCGACACATCGCAATTCGACAAGGAGATAAACATTCGTATGCCAATTACTGCCATTGTCGGAACAGACGAGTTTACGAAGTTTATGGAGCGTGGCAAGTTGTACAAAGTCGTTGGTAGCGATGTAGACTATAAGGCATTGCGCGAACGTTTTGCCGAAGTGCCGTTGAGCGATGTACTCATGAAACGTCTCTATCGTTTCCTCTCGCAGGTACGTAAGCCTTTGGCTGTGCGTTCGTCGAGCTTGTCCGAAGACTCCATAAATCAGCCCTTTGCCGGAGTCTTTGATACTTATTTGGTTCCCAACAATAGTGATACTATAGATGAGAATGTCGCTCAAGTAGCAATGGCGATAAAAATGGTCTTTGCATCGATATACTCCGAGACATCGAGAGCATATTTCCAGACTATACGTTGTAGCATCGAAGCAGAGAAGATGGCCGTTGTCTTGCAGGTGTTGGCAGGAGCGGAACATCAAGGTTATTTCTATCCGCACATCAGCGGTACGGCACAGTCGTACAATTATTACCCAGTGGCTCACATGAAGCCCGATGAGGGATTTGCTGTTGCCGGTTTTGGATTGGGATATTACGTTGTCGGGGGAAGCAAGGCATTCCGCTTCTCTCCGGTATGGCCGAATATAGATATAATGTCAACAACCGACATTGTCAAGAATACGCAGGTCGATTTTCTCGCTGTGGATTTAAGTCGCAAGAATATCGATTATCTTGCAGATGGAGAGCATGCTCCTTTGGCAACTCTCGATATCCTCGAAGCGGAGAAACATGGAACATTGAAGCATTGTGCTTCGGTTTATAATCCTCAGAATGATACCATAGAGGCGGGACTCTCGGCTTATGGTCCGCGTGTGGTGAACTTTGCCAACATTCTCAAGTACGGATATATTCCTCTGCCGGGACTTATCTCGTTGCTCACAAATACAGCCAAAGAGGCTTTAGGTTCGCCCATAGAAATAGAGTGGGCGGTGGATCTTACCAATGCCGAGAATGGCTTGCCGTCGTTCTATCTCTTGCAGATGAAACCAATCATCACAGATTTGCAAGGTGGGTCGGTTGAGATTGACAAGCCGCAACGAGAAGAGGCTATCCTTTATACCGAGCAGAGCTTGGGCAATGGTGATGTGAGAGATGTTACCGATATCATCTATGTCGATCCTGACCTCTTCGATAAGATGAAGACGGAAGACATGGCAAAGGAGATAGAGTATCTCAACAATATGATGCTTGATAGGGAACGCAACTACATACTTATCGGTCCGGGACGTTGGGGAACGCGTGATAGGTTTATCGGTATTCCGGTTCAGTGGTCGCAGATTTCGATGGCAAAGGTCATTGTAGAGATAAGCCTTCCAAATTTTCCTCTTGACTCATCGCTCGGTTCGCATTTCTTCCACAACGTGACATCTATGAATATAGGTTACCTATCTGTACAGAGTATGTCGGATGTTGATTATATCAACTGGGATAATGTTCGTTCGTTAGAGATAGTCAATCAAACTAAGTACTTCAAGCATGTAAGAGCTCCTCGTCCGTTTACTGTAAAGATGAATGGTAAGGATCGTAAGGCTGTTGTCTCTCTCGGAAAATCGGAAACAGAATACTAACAAACGTACAATATTCAAAAGCACCTATCTACAACTATAATGTCGGTAGGTGCTTTGTATGTGTTAGACGTTTGGTTTATTCCACATGTCAATATTTAATGACAAGAGGAGCGTCATGATCTCTGCTGTTTTATACTTTTGTTTTTGAAATCATCATAGTGTATTCCTGTGTGGAGTGTGTTGTTTCATAGCTAAACTATTAGGGTATGGTTTTGTGTCTTATATCTTCTCTTATTTGCAAGAGAGTATCACTCTTCTGTAGCTCGTCAATGATGGTGTGCCGTCATCGGTAACACGTAGTATGAAGTGTATAACTTTGTCTTTGGCTTCTTTAGGTATCACGCATTTTAGTTTGCCGTTTTCGTTGATGAGGTTTAAATCTCCATCAAACGAACTCGCCTCGCGGTAGTATATCCATTCGTACGTTAGTTTGTCTCCATCTGGATCTGTTGAATCTTTTGCTTTGGCTATAAAAGTCTTGCCTGCTATAATGTTGCGTTCTACTGTCTTATCATAACCATCTACAAGAGCTATAGGGTGGTGGTTGGCATCTTCGTAACATGGTGTTACGCTCCATTGCATACGGGCTGCAAAGTCATTGTTTATGTCATCAACCCAACGACGAATAGCATTTGCTCCTTCGCTTGTCGATGCAGACATGTAGTAAGGGTCATATTTCGTTTCGTCAAGGTTACTGCGTTTTACCCAATCCATCGAACGTATGTTGCTTGTCTTTACTCTATCAAAACGACCTCCCCAACTGCCATAGTCCATTTGTTCAGGGTCGTTGAGTCCATTATCAATGACATACAAAAACGATGGACTATCTCCTTCTGTTGCCCATCTCCTATTGGGATACTCTTGACCCAAACGTCCAACACTCTGTATGTTGTCTTTTAACCATTGGTCGGATGGTGCCCAACCGTAGACCTCTTTGTTGCGTATGTAGGTTATCTCTGGAAACTGAGTGACTATCCATGCACCTGCATCATCTTGACCAAGTATATCATACACACGCAGTTTGCTAACAAATTTCTTAACTTCTATTTCCGAACGCGTCTGCTGTACTTTCCATAACGCCTGTGCTAATGTGTTCATTCCTGACCATGCGGCAATCCAAACAGGTCGGGGATCATCACTATCTACAACTTTTATTATATGTTCCGAACCGGGACTATCTTTGCCTTCGCCAACACCTGCCATGGCAGCATCTTTCTGACCATAGAATATCTTGGATTGTATCTCGTTTGCTTTTGGAAAACCTTCACTGTGAACACTTAGACATGGCCAAACATGAGCATAAGCGTCAAGCACGCTATTGACACAACTCTTCTGTTTCTCTTCCTCAAAGGACACCCATGCATACTGATATATCACTCCTTCTAAATCAACTCTATCAAGCATAGTAAAAAGATGTATTAGTGACTGCTTGTCATCTGGGTCTTCTCCCCCTATGTCGGTGGTGACTATCAGTCGTGCCTTGCTCGCAAATAGGGTAGTAGCAGATAGTAATAGAACTAAGGCAAAAAGTGTCTTTCTCATATTAATATGTTTTACGTTTTGTACGTCATAGCCAATGTATTGTTGCTTGTCTCATCGGCTTTTTCATTTGTGTAAAATATGGAATAGACATCATCTGTCTATAATAAGAATTCTGTGGCTGTTGATAAACAAACATAAATACATTATAGTATCGGTATTCAGAAGTATAATTAGTGCATTTGTGCTTTTACTCCTATAGTCTGCCAGTCCTGCCAATCCTGTCTGTCGGCAGATAGGTGTACCTATGGTGAGCCTATGGTGTACCTACGGTGTACCTATGGTGTACCTATGGTGAGCCTATGGTGTACCTACGGTGAGCCTATGGTGTACCTATGGTGTACCTACGGTGAGCCTATGGTGTACCTATGGTGTACCTATGGTGAGCCTATGGTGTAGCTATGGTGTACCTACGGTGTACCTACGGTGAGCCTATGGTGTCGCTAAATGCCGTTTAAATGTCGTTTAAATGTCGTTTAAATGGTGTTTAAACGAGTCGTATATAGTTTTTTTGGGGGGATAGTATAACGATGTAGAGTTTTACATAGTTGATTGTACTCACTGCAATGACATTGCAGTGTCATTGCAAAGGGTATGCAGAGGCATTGCAATTAGCAAGAATAATATTTATCCTATAATCAAATGAAAATAACCGTGATTTGTCAATATAACATGTTTTTTGTTTTTGAGAGTAAGGTATGATAAATATTTTCGGTGTTTTTAAGAATAGTGATAAAATGATTATTAACTGATGAGGGGGGTGTTTTATTGTTAGATGATATTATTCCAAAGAATAGGCAAGTGGCCATAAGTATATATTTTGTGTACAAAAATACGCATATAGAGGGATAAAGCGTTTTTTTATCAAATTATTTCAAAAAAAACATGGAAATGTTTTGTGGTTTCAAAAATAAGTATCATATTTGCATTGGGATTTTTCATAAAACTTGGATTTAGTTAGCTGATTTAAGGA
>CALAUL010000036.1 GCA_937892255.1 uncultured Bacteroidales bacterium
AAGCAGATAAGGAGGCTCTTGTAGATACTATCATTGTTAAGACGCAGGGTTTTGTAAATGGTAATATCACTGAGGAAGACAACAATCCGGTAGAACTCTTCCGTCAGTTGCTTAATCTCTACAAAGGCATCGACCGCGATACATTGCGAGCCAACATGAAGTACTTCCTTGAGGCGATAATGCCTACATGCGAGAAGTGGGGCATGAATATGTGTGTTCACCCCGACGACCCGCCAATGCCACTCCTCGGGCTTCCTCGCATCGTCACATGCGACGAAGATATAGAGTGGTTTCTCAACGCTGTGGACAATCCGCATAATGGACTCACATTCTGCTGTGGCTCGCTCTCTGCCGGCATACAAAACGATGTGCCAGCCTTGGCTCGCAAATATGCCAAGCGCACACATTTCGCACATTTGCGCTCTACAAACGTATTCCCAAATGGTGACTTCATAGAGGCTGACCATCTCGGAGGAAGAGCCAACCTCATAGAGGTATGCCGCATATTCGAAGAACTCAATCCCGACATACCTATGCGTGTAGACCATGGACGCATGATGTTGGGCGACGAAGACAAAGGATACAATGCCGGCTATTCGTTCCATGGTCGTATGATGGGATTGGCGCAGATGGACGGCGTCATGGCGGCTGTAAAGTACATGAAACAAAACACAAAATAACTTATGAAAGGAAAGATAGCAGTTGTTACTGGAGGCACAGGCGTGT
The DNA here is from genome assembly GCA_937892255.1 of uncultured Bacteroidales bacterium. GTDB lineage: Bacteria > Bacteroidota > Bacteroidia > Bacteroidales > Marinilabiliaceae > W3P20-009. Next base: position 727 of record CALAUL010000036.1, read on the forward strand.
TGGGTAGCAACGTTTCAAAAGGACTTTTGGAAGCGGGAGCAACAGTGCTTGTTGTTGGTTCGCGCCAAGAGACAGTAGATAAGGCATTGGCTGCATTAAGAGCTTCGGGCGATGTACACGGAGTGGCATGTAACGTACTCGAACCTTCAGAGATAGAGAAGGTTTGCGACTACGTGATGGAGAAGTGGGGACGTATTGACATCTTGGTCAACGCTGCCGGAGGCAATGTCCCCGGAGCTACTATCATGGACGACCAACATGTGTGGGATATGAAGAAGGAGGACCTCAATAAGGTTATAGACTTGAACCTTTACGGTACTATATATCCATGTATCACATTTGGTAAAATCATGGCTCAGCAGAAGAGTGGTTCTATCATCAATGTATCGTCTATGGCGGCATACGACTCTCTCACTCGTGTCATGGGATACGCCATTGCCAAAGAAGGTGTCATAGCTCTTACCAAATGGCTCGCACAGGAGATGGCAATCAAATATTCAGAGAAGATACGCGTCAACGCCATAGCTCCGGGCTTCTTCATCGGCGAACAAAATCGTCGTGCTTTGCTCAATGAAGATGGTTCGTTGACAGAGCGCTCTCACAAAGTCCTTGCCAAAACTCCTATGCGTCGCTTCGGTGATATATCTGAACTCAATGGTATCGTTAAGTTCCTTTGTTCAGATGAGGCAAGCTTTGTGACAGGTACAGTTATTCCTATCGACGGCGGATTTAGCAGTTTCTCGGGAGTGTAATATCCAGATGATATAATAGAGAGAGGGTGAACCGTTATGGCTCACCCTCTCTTGTTTATATATGCTTTACAACTCTCTCTTATTTAGCGACAATCTTATAGCTCTTGCCGTTCACTACAACGATATATATTCCTCTCTCGACACTCTCAACCTTACCAAGGT
>CALAUL010000037.1 GCA_937892255.1 uncultured Bacteroidales bacterium
AGCGTATCTCTATCAAGGATACACGTGGTATCATCGACGCTATCCTCGATGGCTCTATCGACAAGGCTCCAACAAAGAAGATTCCTTTCTTCGACTTCGAGGTGCCAACAGAGCTTCCAGGTGTAGATCCTAAGATTCTTGACCCACGCGATACTTATGATTGCGCTTGCAAGTGGGAAGAGAAGGCTAAGGACTTGGCAGATCGCTTCATCAAGAACTTCACTAAGTTTACAGGCAACGACCTTGGTAAGAGCCTCGTAGAAGCTGGTCCAAAACTCTAATAATGAGTGAGAGACTGACAGTCTCTTAGGATTGTCAGTAGACATAAAGTTATGCTCCTCGGCGTTTATTCGTCGGGGAGTTTTTGTGTATAAGAGTGTGGGGCAATGATGAAAGATAATAAGCGCAACGATATATTCTTGATTGTCACACGATATTGATACAAACGAGAAGAGAGTACAAGTATTATAAAGTTGATATAGAGTTAAGTAGACTTTAGTCTTATATTTGTTGTGTTAGGTTGGTATTAGCACATTAACTTTATTAACTCTATTAACTCTATATATTTTATGCTATATTGAATATAGCAGTCTTATTTGATGTTCGAATGTAACAAAAGTGTGCAAACATAGTAAACGTCATTAATACAACTATTAGCATTATGAGACAGACGTTATTTACTATACTCTTGACGAGTGTGTTGTTGGTCGGTTGTGGTCCTAATGATGACAATGAGCCGATACCGGAACAACCTTCGACTGACAATACGGAGCAACCTGAGACAAAGCCCGATGATAACACTGATATAGAAGAGCCAGAGATACCATGGGAGACAGCTTGGGAAGCTGTTGCAAATATGAAAGTAGGTTGGAACTTAGGCAATACCCTTGATGCTCATACGGGTATAGAGGCAAGTGGAGATGATTGGTATAAGTGGGAGACATGTTGGGGACAACCACAGACGACACCGGAGTTGATACAGATGATGAAAGATGCGGGTTTTAATGCTATACGTGTGCCTGTGACATGGTATCCGCACATGGATAGTGAAGGCAATGTGAGTAGAGCTTGGCTCAATAGAGTGCATGAGGTTGTAGACTATGTCATTAACGCTGGTATGTATTGCATTCTTAATGTTCATCATGACACAGGAACATATGATAAAGTATGGCTTATAGCCGACAGTGTGTCATACAACAGTGTCAAGGCGAAGTACGAATATCTATGGAAACAGATAGCAGAGGAGTTTAAAGAGTATGACAACAGATTGCTCTTTGAGGGTTTCAATGAGATGCTTGATAAAGACCAGTCGTGGTGTTTTGCCTCGTTTGCTGTGGGTTATGATGCTTTTAAGGCTGGTAATGCCTACAATGCCATCAATAGCTATGCGCAGAGTTTCGTTGACGCTGTTCGTTCTACGGGAGGCAACAATAGTGTTCGTAACCTCGTTGTCAATACTTATGCTGCGGCGTGTGGTGCTGGTACATGGAACGAACATCTTAAAGACCCTCTCAAATATATGTCTCTTCCTAATGATAGAGTGAAAGATCATATCATTTTCGAAGTACATACTTATCCTAATGTGAAAGACCTTACCTCTGCAAAACGTGAAGTAGATGATATGTTTGCAGCTCTTAATACTTATTTGGCACTTGAGCATGGAGCACCTGTTATAATAGGGGAGTGGGGCACGAGTAATGATGACGGAGAGAGAGACTATGATGTACGTAGAGATAATGTGTTGGCGTTTGCTGATTACTTTGTCAAGAAAACTATGGAATATGATATGACAACATTCTACTGGATGGGACTTAGCGACGCCAGTGTTCGTAGTTTTCCAGCATTCAATCAACCAGACCTTGCGTTGGCTATATTGAGAGGCTATTATGGAGCAGATTATGATGTGACACTGCCAGATGTTAATGACTTTGATGTGCATTATAAGGTGACTTACAATACGCAATGGAGTGAGTTGCATGTGTTGCCTGGTATAATCAACGTAGCAGATTATAAGACATTGCGTATAGAGTTTGACAGGGAGCCGGAAGAGGTGTTGCAATTGAAGATATATAAACCTGAAGGTGGCGAGATATATCTTGGTAAAGTTAGTAGTAAGAGTAAAGTTGTTACATTTAGTGTAGCAGATTATGGTGAGAAGATAAAACAGATGACATTGCAATATAGTGGAACAGGTACTTATAGTATAGGTGTAGACAAGGTTGTCTTAATGCGTAGTGATGGCACGGAGGAAGATGTTAAAGTTAGAGTCTTCTGGGGCTGTGACTTGGAAGTATTCTCAACACGGAAATAGGAAAAGAGGCGTTGCATATAAGTGAGATGTGACGTCTCTTTTCGTTTATCGTCGACGGACGCAACTATGATTCTGTGTTGTAGAGTTCTTCGAGATGACGATTGAAAGGCAACTTGCCCTCTTGTGTCCAAGTGCTTACCTCGTCGGTAATGTCGATATACTCAAAAGTCACCGTTCTCCGACGCATGAAGAGTATAGCGCAAGAGAATATCAATACGACACTCTCGGCAAGAAGTCGGACAATAGATGGAGTGCTCTTCCTGTTATATCTACTCCATCGGCTGCCCCATAGTCCTCTTATGCGTATGGCAATGACTTTGGTATGAGTGGGTAAGACATTACATGTAGTATATGCCAAATGTCTAGACCCTATCTTCTCTGTCCCATCTGTAGTGATATGTCCCGAAGGGTAGAAGATGATGTTGTCGCCTCTCGTCAGACTCTCTTGTACAATAGCATCGAGCTGCCTTACTTGTTCGACCCCCTTGCGACTAAGGCGTAAGTCTGGAACTTCCACAGCGTCGAAGAGACTTAGAACGTGTCGTATGGGAGGAATCTTAAAGAACCCTTCATCGACGAGAGGTTGCAACTTGATGTCGTGGAGTTCAGAGAACAACATTATTGGGTCTATGATAGCCGTGTGCTGTGGAAGGATAAGAAGATTGGTCTTGTCCTTGTCGTCGTCGAGAGATAGAACCTCTCTGTTGACATGTCTCACCTTATAGTGCAGAGAGATGAACCTCTTTCCGATGTTACACAATACGGGGCGATAGTTGAAAGCAAATATTATAGTAGCTAAGCCAAAGACCACAGCAAGAGCAAGGAAGACATAACGTGTAGGCAGAAACGTCGTGATGACAACCGTTGTTGCCGATGCCATAAAGATATAGATGAACGACACAAGGTTGAAGTAAGCCAGCACTATGTTGAGCCGCGAAGCATCAATGCGTTTCTGTATCTCGGCATCGAGGGGAATCTTAAATATACCTCCGCATGTGGCGACGCCAACGGCAAAGATAGTAAAGAGAATAGGTGTCGTACCACAGAAGAAGATAAGCAACAGGAACACTGATACCACAATACCTATCAACGGAGCAGCACCAAGCATATACCTTCGTTTATCCAATCGTCCGCCGATAAGACACCCCACAGAAATGCCTATTGCTATAAGAGCCATCATACAACCGACACTCATGGGCGAAAGACCCAGAGTATCGTCGGCATATATGATAGTTACAATCTGTATAGTAGCCGAGAGCCACCAAAAGAGAGAGAGCAGATGAATGACACCATTCAGTCCGTCATACTCCTTAAGCATACGGTGGGTATCGCGTATGAACTTAAACGGGTTGGCTGACGAGTACTCTACAGTGCGAACCTCTTTGGCTTTGATAAAGTAACTACTTACAACACCAAATGCGGCTACGCCAACAAGAACAGTGCTATATCCCCACCATGGCGACAATTCGGCCATGAACGAAGCTACGACAGTACCGAGCAATATTCCTATAAACGATACAGCTTCCATGCCTCCCATGCCTTGTGATATACCATCGGCACCACCGATGTCTTTTATAAGGCCGTACTTGGCAGGCGAGAACAAAGCACTTTGCAAGCCCATGAGAACGATGGACAAGAGCGCAACATAAACAGATTGAAAGAAGAAGCCGAAGATGGCGATAACCATAATAGGTAGCTCGGCCCACTTGGCTATACGTATTATCTTCGTCTTGGAACAGAAATTGGGTAATTTTCCAGCGAGGGGGGAGAAAAAAAGGTAAGGCAATACCAACGCACCGGCCGAAGCACTTACAACGACAGACTTATATTCCGGGCTCACCCATGCCACGGCAATAAAGCAGACAAGTGTTTTTAAGGTGTTATCGTTGAGTACGCCTAAAAAGTTCGTTATGTATAGTGACAAAAACTTCTTCATATTACATACATTATAATAGGTATGCCTCATGCATACGTCATAGTATCTCGAGGTGTTGAAGGATAGGAATATGTCACAACACCAATTTATTGTACGCAGAGTTTGGGATTATAGTTTCTTAGAAGCTATATATTTAGCGGTTGCCCTCTCCGGTTTGTTTGTTTCGGTCAGAGGTACGTTATGACAGATGTAGTGTTTGGGTCGCCAATGTTTGGGGAGATATTGGTGGCAGATGTCCGAGAGTAGTTCGGAGTCACTCTCTTCGCTCAACAAAACTACAGCTTCGCCGAACTTATCATCGGGAACGGACGTTATGACAAATGGTTTGAGCAGATGAGGCTTTAGCAATTCCTCTACTTCCTCAATCTGTATTTTGATGCCGCCACTGTTGATGACATTGTCGCGTCGTCCGATGATACGGAACTCGCCTTTGTAGTTAATCTGTGCTATGTCGTTGGTAACGAGAATAGAGTCACATACCAAAGGTGCGTGTATGCATAGGGTGTTATCATCGGATAGTGATATATCTATGCAGTCGAAAGGTTTGTACCAAGCAGAGGCCTCATTGCCATTGATACGTCGCATGGCGATATGAGAGAGAGTCTCTGTCATGCCGTAGGTGCTCCAAACTCTATTTGGGAAACAACTTAGAGCCGAAGCAAGGTTTTCGTCTATGGCACCGCCTCCAATGATAAGTTCTCTGATGTTCATGAGACGTTGTCGCTGTGTGTCGTCTTGGAGTGATGTGTAAACCTGCATGGGTGTCATGGCAGCGAAGGTGATATGTCGGTCGATGTCTTTAAGAGGTTGGCTCGATGGTTCGCATACTATGAGGTCGAGATTCCTAACCAAAGAACGCACGACGACCATCTTGCCGGCAATGTATTTAAGAGGCATACAGAGTAGAGCCGTGTCACCAGCTTTGAGGTTGAGGAAGTCGCAGGTGAGTTGTGCGCTGTTGACCATTTGTCGTTTGGAAGCATTGAAAGGCTTAGGCTTGCCCGTCGAGCCAGAGGTGTGGACGATGATATAGCCGTTGGTGTTGTTCCACTCGTCAAGAAAAGTTTTGAGGTCGTTGTGTATGCTTTGTTTATCCATTGGTAAGTGTCGATAGTTGTTTGAGAAGAGCGTCATTGGAAGGGAAAGCCGATATATCTATGAAGAGCGAGTCTCCTTTGATAGATAGTGGCATGTCGACATTGTCGGTGAAGAGAGCGCCTGTCCCGAGACCTTGAGGAAACACCGGATTAAGAGCTGCAGCCCATTGCGCTATGGCGTTAAGGCCTATGTTGGACTCTAAGGCCGAGGTTATCCAATAGCCAATGTCAAGGCGTTGTGCTAAGTCAATCCATTCCTCGCAACCGGTGAAACTGCCGTGCAACGTGGGCTTGAGTATTATGTATTGCGGACGAATAGTCTCGAGCATCGACTTCTTGTCAGCACTTTTGTTTATGCCTATGAGTTCTTCATCAAGGGCAATAGGAATGGGCGAGAGTCGGCATATACGTTCCATCTCATACCACTGATGTTGCTTTATAGGTTGTTCGACCGAGTGAATATTGTATTTGGCCAAAGCGTTGAGCTTGTTTAAAGCCTCATCGGGCGAGAAACCGCCATTGGCATCTAAGCGCAACTCTATTTCCTTGTTGTCAAATAGTTCTCTCACCGACTTGATGATGTTAAGTTCTTGTTCGAAGTCGATAGCACCAATCTTTATCTTTATACAACGGAAGCCGTCATGAGCCTTCTGTATCATGCGATTCATCATCTCGTCATGCGAGCCCATCCAGACAAGACCGTTGATAGCAATGCCTTGTTGGTTTTCAGTAGTCGGAGAGTGCCACAGGACGAAGTCTTGATGTTCGAGATGTCGCAAAGCTGTCTCTATGCCAAAGAGGATAGACGGATAATCTCTTAACGTCTCGTAGTCGATACCCCCCATTTGTTCGGTATGTCGGCAGAGCGACGTCAGAGTCTGTAGGTAGTCATCGTTGTAGTCGCAACTCAAGTCATAGAGCGGAGAGCACTCTCCAAAGCCCATGGCATGAGGACGAGAGGTGTCGGTAACTGTCAGATACCATATGTTACGAGTAGTGTAAATTCCGCGCGAAGTGCCCGCCGGTTGTTTGAAGTGTAACTTCTTGGGGTATATGTTGAAAGATAGCATAATTATATGAATGAGAGTGTTGTAATATTTAGCCGACAATAAGTCGACAGATATATTGCAAAAATACATATTGATATGTAAATCGTAGCATGATTTGTTCGTATCGAACATTTTTTTTTGTTACTTTGCGCTATTGTAATTGTAATAGAACAGTGAAAAGATATGTCTCGACTTCTGATAATGATATCGAATGATGATGGTATAGACGCTACCGGAATAAAGGTATTGACAAAGGTGGCACTTCGTTATGGCGATGTGTGTGTAGTTGCTCCGGATAAGAGTTATTCTGGCATGAGTCACGCTATAACGACATGTAAGCCGTTGGTTGTCGGAGAGTCTGAATTTATGGAGGGAGTGCGAGGATATAAGGTTGCCGGAACACCTGTCGACTGCATAAAGCTCGGAGTACATACCTTCGTCAGTCGTAAGCCGGATATTATACTTTCGGGAGTCAATCATGGCGCCAATACCTCGTCGAGCGTTCACTATTCAGGAACGTTGGCCGTGGCACGAGAGGCAGCACTCATGGGAATGACAGGTATAGGATTCTCGTTGTGTACGTTCGTCAGCGATGTTGAAGACTGGACACCTACGGAGATGATAATAGATAAAGTCCTTGCATGGGCAACGGCAAGAGAGTTGCCAAAAGGAGTATTCTATAACGTCAACATTCCGTATGCGAAAGAGGTGAAAGGTCTTAAAGCCTGTCGTTTGACCGAAGGACGATGGACGGAGAAGCCGACGAAATTCACAGACCCATTTGGTGCAAACTATTATTGGTTGGAGGGTGAGTTTGTAAATGACAGTCCGCAAGATACGACGACAGACGAATATTACATATCGCAAGGTTATGCCTCCATCTCGCCATGCAAGACAGATGTTTGCGACTATGACATGTTGTCCGAAATGACATTTTAAACAATATATACAGAAAAGATTTATGAATATAGACAAGACGATATATGGCTTTATATTAGGTATGATATTGCCACCGATAACAGCAATGATATTCTATAAGTTTGTTTATACCGGTACACGTGACTTCTGGGGATTCATTGACGGACTGATATTCGTCGATAGTGCCTCAACGTTGTTGGCAGTGTGTTGTTTGGGGAATCTGGCTGTATTCACCTTCCTTGCTCATATCAATAAAGTAAAGATAACACGAGGCATATTCCTTGCAACAGTTGTATATGCATTGGCTGTGTTGGTGCTTAAATTTGGATTGCAATGAAGTATTATATCATAGCCGGAGAACCATCGGGAGACTTGCATGCCTCAAATCTCATACGAGAACTGATGGAGCGTGACAATGAGGCTGATATACGCTTTTGGGGCGGAGACCTCATGGCGGCACAAGGAGGCGTTATGGTGCGTCATTATAAGGAAACAGCTGTCATGGGTGTCTTCGATGTGATAATGAACTTAGGTAAGATACAGCGCAACTTCAAACTCTGTCGTCGTGACTTATTGGAGTATCGTCCCGATGTACTCATATTGGTTGATTATCCGGGTTTTAACTTGCCAATGGCGGAATATGCTCACAAACATGGAATAAAAGTCTTTTACTACATATCGCCTAAAGTATGGGCATCAAAAGAGTACAGAGTGAAGAAGATGCGCAAGTATATTGATGCACTCTTTACTATCTTGCCTTTTGAAACACAATATTTCAAGAAGCACGGAATAGATGTGTATTACTGTGGCAATCCGATAATGGACGCCATAGAGAGTCGTGCGCACAAGGGAGAGACATTTGAAGTCTTTTGTACGAGAACACAATTAGATGCGAGACCTAAGATAGCGTTGCTTGCCGGTAGTCGTAAGGGCGAACTTAAATACTGTCTGCCAGAGATGTTAAAGGTAGTGGATAAGTTTCCGCAGTATCAGTTTGTCATAGCTGGAGCACCATCTTTTACGTACGCCGACTATGAAGAATACATCAAAGACTATGATGTTAAAGTAATCTTCGGAGAGACATATCAACTCGTCACGCAAGCACGTGCGGCATTAGTGACTTCGGGGACAGCAACGTTGGAAACAGCTATTCTCAACTGTCCGGAGGTACTCATATATCTCATGTGGGGAGGCGGATTTAGCGATTGGGTGGCTCGTAAAGTTATCAAGGTGCCGTATATAGGACTTGTCAATCTCATCTTAGGGCGTGATGCCGTGCATGAACTCTTCCAGAAGACCTATTCATATGAGCGAATGGAACGAGAACTTACGGCATTGCTTGGCGATACTGCGGAACGTAGACAGATACTTGAGGATTATGAAGAACTGCGACAAGTTGTCGGAGGTCCGGGTTGCAGTGGTCGCGCTGCAGAGATGATGTTAAACGAACTACGTAAAGAATAAAAAAGATATGGTTTCGTTGTATAAGAAAGAGATAGCCACGTTTTTCTGTTCTGCCATGGGTTACTTGGTAGTGTCGGTTTTCTTGGTGGCTACGGGATTGTTCCTGTGGGTTATACCAGGGGACTTGAATATTATATATAGTGGATATGCGTCGTTGGAGCCACTTTTTGCCATAGCACCATGGATATATCTTTTCCTTGTGCCGGCTGTCTCAATGCGTCTTTTTGCAGAAGAGAAGAAGAGCGGGACGTTGGAGTTGCTTTTAGTTCGTCCGCTATCGACAATGCAGATAGTGGGAGCCAAATATTTGGCAGGGCTTACCCTTGTAGGAATATCAATATTGCCTACGATAGTTTATGTTGTCATAGTCTACATGATGGGAAATCCGGTTGGCAACCTTGACATGGGCGGCACTATAGGTTCGTATCTCGGACTTGTCATGTTGGCGGCTGTCTACATGGCTATAGGAGTCTATGCGTCATCGTTGAGCGACAATCAGATAGTAGCCTTTATGATAGGCGTTGCACTCTGTTTTGTCTTCTATATAGGCTTTGACTCGTTGGCGTCGATACCGGCATTGCGAGATGTGCAGCATGAGATAAGTCTGATGGGTATAGATTCACACTATGCGAGTATCAGCCGAGGTGTAGTAGATAGCAGAGACTTGGTTTATTTCGTATCTGTCGTAGTGTTGTTTATAGGTTTGACATGTTTTGCAGTTAATCGTCACCGCCGATGAAAAAGATAGTTAGAATAGCAGCATTGTTGGCCGTTGTATTTTTGGTCAATGTCGTAGCACAGCAGATTAGTTTTCGTGTAGACCTCACGTCGGAGAAACGTTTCACTCTTACCGACATCACGGAGCAGTTCATGGAAAGTGTCGATAAAAACATCTTTGTGCGTGTCTATTTGTCGGGCGACTTAAACCCGGGCTTCAACAGATTGAAGAAATCGACAGAGGAGATGCTTCAAGAACTTGAAGTGTGTGCCGCCTCGGAGATTGTTGTAGATATTGTCGACCCATCGGAGGTGGAACGTGAGAGCGTGTCGGAACTCAACGAAGAACTTGCCACTGTAGGCTTGGGCGGCGTGCCAGTCTTTGAGACTAAGGAAGACGGACAGAAGACTCGTTCGATAGTCTATCCATACGCTAAAGTGCAAATAGCAGACAAAGAGACATGGGTAAACCTACTCGATAACGTGCCGGGACTCTCGAGTGACGAGAACCTCAATAGGTCGGTGGAAGGCTTGGAGTATAAACTTGTCGATGCAATGCGTCGATTGATGCAGAGCGACAAACCGCGTGTGGCATTCCTCGAAGGACATGGGGAACTTGATGAGATAGATGTCGTAGAGGCAACAGACGCCCTCTCATATCACTTTGCCGTTGACCGCGGAGCCATAGGTGACGACGCAACAGTCCTTGACCCGTATAAAGTTGTCATAATTGCCAAGCCTGCAGATAAGTTTACAGAGAAAGAGAAGTTTGTCATTGACCAATACTTTATGCGAGGAGGTAGGCTCTTGTGGCTTGTCGATGCCGTGAATATGACCCTCGACACATTGCGTAATTCTCCGCATACCATAGGACTCTTGAGCGACTTCAATATCGAAGACCAGCTATTTATATATGGTGTCAGGATAAACCCCGAAGTAGTGGAGGACATGAGTTGTGGCATGATACCCATCAGTGTGGCACAAGGAGACGGAACGAAGATAGTCCCCATGCCATGGCGTTTTAGTCCTCTGCTGTCTGTCAATATGAACATGCCCATAACACGTAATGTTAACCTTGTCAGAGGTGACTTCTCAAGTTATATCGATACCGTAGGGGAGAACTTGCTGATACAGCGTACGCCACTACTCAGAACATCGAAGTTCACCAAAGTAAACCCGACACCGGTATTTGCAACTCTTGCCAATATCCACGAGAAACCACAGCGAACAGAGTTTACACGCAGTCATCTCGATGTGGCAATGTTGCAAGAGGGCGTCTTTGTCTCGGCATTTGCACACCGACGAATGCCTATGGGCGTGAAAGGCATAGACAAAGTAAAAGATTCGAGCGAACCAACAAAGATGATAGTAGTGGCAGATGGAGACATAATAAAGAACGAAGTGAGATTTCGTAATAGTGACAATCCGTCAATAGTACCACTTGGATATGACGAGATGTCGCGTCAGACATTTGGTAATAAGGATTTTATCGTCAATGCCGTTCAATACCTTGCTGATGATGAAGGGTGGATGACACTGCGCAACAGAACATTCTCTCTGCGTCTCCTTGATAAGGAGAAGATAGGAGCCGGAACAACACATTGGAAAGTATGTGCTGTAGCTATACCGCTGTTGGTCGTTTTCCTTTTCGGTATCATTATAGTATTAATACGTAGAGTTAAATTTGGGAAATAGTTTAACTTTGCACAAAAAAACTACAAGTTATGAATATAAATATGTGGAATCTATATAAGGATTCAGAAAGAGGTCGTCAGGCTATAGATACATTTAGCTATGATAAGGAAGATTTTTATGGCAGTATAGAGAGATTGCTTGAATACTTTAATTCCAAGAAGTATGAACCAGTTAAAATAGAGTCAACTCTTGATGCAATTGAAGTGTTCAACTTGAACATATTATACAGAGATTATTTCAAAGAGGACAATAATAGGTGTCGAGAAGAATTTGAGAAGTTTATCACCGAATTATATTTGGTATATGCTTATTATGAAGATGAGACCATTTTTTGCAATGAGGATATGATGATCATAAAAGCAAATGATTATAGGGGTAAGGCATCAAGTCTGCATTTGCTTTCAATGATATTATATAACTTTGATGAGTTTTATAAGCCCATATTTTACAGAGGTCGATTTGATATAATACAAAATGCGTGTGATGCTTTAGGAATACTATTGCCATCGTTGCCTCATACAAATGATTATAAAGATTATCTCATGTATTATTATGATATATGTGAAGTGTTTGAGGAATTTCAGATTAAATATAATTTGTCGCCTTCTGAGTTTTGTGCTTGTTTATATGATTTTAGTGAAATGATTCAAGACGAACGACAGCCAACAGAATTGCCAAAGCCGACTAATGTATGGTTTACAGGTGCTTCAAAAGCCGACTACAAATATTTGGATAACTTGGGAGCTATTGAAGGTAAAAAGAATAGCAGTGTGTGGGCATGTAATGAGCGAACAAAGAGTGGCGATATAGTCGTTATGTACTGCACATCTCCACGAAGTTATATCCATTCTATATGGCGGGCTGCTTCCAATGGCGTCTTATGTCCGTTTGACTATTATCATAGTAGAAGTGTCATTTGTAATGGTGTTAGAGTGCCTGAAATAACAATTAATGACCTAAAGACTGATGTGTATTTTTCGGAATTACCCATTGTGAGACGTAATCTTCAAGGTCTTAACGGAGTTGAACTGTCAGCAAAAGACTATTCAGAGTTGCTCAGATTAATAGGGGAAAAAGGAGGAGATGTGGAGATTTTGCCGAAGTTGTTTGAAGGTGAGCTGAGGGACTTTGGAGAAATAACGTTTGAGAAAGATGTTGAGGAGAAAATACTGATTCCGATGTTGATAAAATTAGGTTATCAGGAATCGGATTGGAGTCGACAGTTGACGCAAAAAGCAGGACGAGGATTAAAGGCTATTCCTGATTTTGTATTCTTTCCACGAGGAGAGAGACATTTCGAAACAGCTCCATTGGTGATAGAAGCTAAGTTGGATATGTCTTTGATGACAGAACAACATAACGCATTTACGCAAGGATTGTCTTATGCTCGATTAATGCGCTCTTCGTTGTTGGGAATATGTGACAAGAAGCGATTTCTGATTTATAAATTAGATGAAAACGGTATAACAGATCGTAACAATCCAATATTTGAGGAACATTGGACTTCTATTTATGAAGATTCGGTGGTTGGAGCGCGTTTAAACCAACTAATAGGACGTGATGTGATAAAAGAAATGTAATTAAAATAAATATTGAATAATAACTATGTCAGAATTTAAACCTACAAGATACACGCTGAGCTCCGTCAAGACGGGCAAATGTTTTGAGGAGACAGGTTGGAGTCTCGATGCTCCAGGTGAGACAGAGCCGACTCTGATACGTGCTATGTATGAGAAGAAACAGATAGATGTGAAGGAAGCATCGTGTGGATTATTTCGCTTTGCAGACTGGTTGCCTGTCAATAGAGAAATCAAGGGCTCTTCTTCTCCAGTGACTTATAAGAGTGAGGCTTTGGCCAAACACTTAGGCTTAGACAACCTCTGGATAACATTCAATGGATATTGGCCTGAAAAGGGAGCTAACATGCGCACATGCTCGTTTAAAGAGACTGAAGCATATACTATCATAAGCCGCTTGAGTGCTGAGTGCAAAGATGTTCTCGTTGTAGCTTCGGCAGGCAACACAGCACGCGCCTTCGCCCGTGTTTGTTCGGACAATAAGGTGCCACTTGTGCTATGTGTACCAGAGGATAATATCAACGCCTTGTGGTTCAACGAACCTATTGACCCTTGTGTCAAACTCCTTGTGACAAAGAGTGGCAGTGACTATACAGATGCCATCAACCTCTCTAATGTCGTTTGTAGCATAGAAGGCTTCTTTGCCGAAGGTGGAGCAAAGAACGTTGCACGTCGTGACGGTATGAGTACCACGATGCTCTCTGCTACAACCACCATCGGACGTATACCCGATAGCTATTATCAAGCTGTAGGCAGTGGCACAGGAGCTATAGCTGCATGGGAAGCCAATATGCGCCTCATTGAAGATGGACGATTTGGAACGAACAAGATGCGTCTTGTGGTGTCACAAAATGCCCCTTTCCTGCCTATGTACGACGCATGGAAAGCCAAATCAAGAGCACTCCTTCCCTTTGATGATGATGTAGTACGCAAGCAGGCAGGCGAGATAGATGCTAAAGTGCTCTCAAACAGAAAACCACCATATTCCATCTTCGGAGGTCTCTATGACGCACTTATGGATACAGATGGAGACATCAAAGCCGTCACTAATGCCCAAGCAGCCAAGGCCGCACAACTCTTTGAACAGACAGAGGGCATAGATATACACCCTGCCGCAGCTGTAGCAACAGCCTCTCTCATAGCTGCCGTTGAAGCTGGCGAAGTGCGCAAAGATGAAGTCGTAATGCTCAATATCACAGGTGGTGGCGAGAAACGTTACAAGAAAGACAACAAAGTCTTCTATTTGCAACCAAACCATGTGTTTGAAATAGATGCACCCAAAGAAGAGGTTAAAGCTGTCCTTGACATGCTTTTTTAGACGAAATGTAATATAATGCGTGGGTCGTAAACAGATATATAATATTGATTTGCGACCCTTCATTGCAAAAAAACAATAGTATGAAACGATTAACATTAATCTTGTTACCATTGTGTTTGACCATGGCGGTCGGAGCGCAGTCGTACAAAAGTGACAACATTAAACTAAATGACGGTTCGCAGTTGAAGATAACCTTTGTGGGTCATGGCTCGCTGATACTTGACTATGGTTCGACAACCATATACGTCGATCCTGCAGCCGATATAACCGACTATGCCGGCATGCCCAAAGGCGACGTCTTGTTGTATACGCATCAACATGGAGACCATTTTGATGTACCGACAGCAATGACTCTCTCTACAGATGAGACGGAGATAATAGGGACAAAAGCCGTAATTGAAACTTTGGGCAAAGGACAAGCTATTGCCAATGGAGAGAGTGCTACAGTGGCGAAAACGATAAAGATAGAGGCCGTTCCGGCATACAACACAACAGAGGGCCGCTCGATGTTTCATCCTAAGGGCAGAGACAACGGATATGTCATAAATGTAGGCGGAAGCAGGATATATATAGCAGGCGACACAGAGCCGATAGACGAGATGAAGCAACTCCGAACTATAGATGTAGCGTTCTTGCCTGTCAATCAGCCATATACCATGACAATAGAACAAGCTATAGAGACAGTAAAGATGATACAGCCAAAGATATTTTATCCATATCATTTCTCTGATACACCAGTAGAAACATTGAAAGAAAGACTTTCGGAAACAGCTGTTGAGGTACGATTGCGAGACTTGAAATAAAGACATATCAGCCTTAGACGACGTTCTTTAGTCAGAATAAAGGGTAGATGACGAGTGAGTGAAAAAATAATGTAACAAATGTAAGAGAGAATCGTAGTAGATACAAAAAAAAGTTATAAATTAGCGGTCGAAAATTAATCGATGAACGATATGAGAAAGATAGTATTACTTTTCGTGGTAGTAGTTTCAATGACAGTGCTCGTAAGTGCATGTGGCTCACAGCAAGAATGTCCTGCTTATAGTCAGGCAGATGTTGAAACAGTAGAAGATATAGCATAAAGAATAGGAGTGGTGCCCCCATTCCTATTCTTTATGTTATAGTACATTACTATGCTTATAGAATGATGATATAAAAAAAACTAAAAAAGGGTGTAAAAACTTGATAGAGTCAATGACATTCTGTAATTTCGCACGCAATTAAGAATAAACTTAATAAAATCAAAAAGCAAAACAATGATTAAGATTGGTATCAATGGTTTCGGTCGTATCGGCCGTATGGTATTCCGTGCTGCAGTTGAGAACTTCGGCAACGACATTCAGGTAGTAGGTATCAACGACCTTCTTGACCCAGATTACTTGGCATACATGCTTAAGTATGATTCAGTACATGGTCAGTTCCAGGGTGACGTTAAGGTAGAGGGTAACTTCATGGTAGTTAACGGCAACAAGATTCGTTTGACTGCTGAGATGGATCCAGCTAACTTGAAGTGGAACGAAGTAGGTGCTGAGGTAGTAGTTGAGTCTACAGGTTTCTTCTTGACAGATGAGACAGCTCGTAAGCACATCACTGCTGGTGCAAAGAAGGTTATCATGTCAGCTCCATCAAAGGACGCTACTCCTATGTTCGTATACGGTGTAAACCACAAAACATACGCAGGTCAGGACATTATTTCTAACGCATCATGTACAACTAACTGTCTTGCTCCTATCTCTAAGGTATTGAACGATAAGTTTGGTATCGTTAAGGGTCTTATGACAACTGTACACGCTGCAACTGCTACTCAGAAGACAGTTGACGGTCCTTCTAAGAAGGATTGGAGAGGTGGTCGTGGTATCCTTGAGAACATCATCCCATCTTCAACAGGTGCTGCTAAGGCTGTAGGTAAGGTTCTTCCTGAGCTTAACGGTAAGTTGACTGGTATGTCAATGCGTGTTCCTACTTCTGACGTTTCAGTAGTAGACTTGACAGTAGTTCTTGAGAAGCCAGCTACAATGGACGAGATCAACGCTGCAATGAAGGAAGCTTCAGAGGGCGAATTGAAGGGTATCCTTGGTTACACTGACGAGGCTGTTGTTTCTACAGACTTCCGTAACGATGCTCGTACTTCTATCTACGACGCTAAGGCAGGTATCAGCCTTGACGCTAACTTCGCTAAGGTTGTTTCTTGGTATGACAACGAGTGGGGTTACTCAAACAAGGTTCTTGAGATGGCTCGTGTAATTGCTAAATAATTTTACCTCTTGTAGGATATAAATAATAGCATTTCGGACCGGTTGTTCTTCGTGAATGACCGGTCTTTCTTTTTTGAGTAAGGGTTTGTTTTGTGGAACGTCGTGAGGTGTTGTGCGCTTTTGTCTGTTGCCTTGTGGCGTCTGCTCCTTGTGTGTCGATAGGGGATAATGTGGACTTCGGGGGTTGTTCGTTGGGCTTACGAATGATTTGGGCATGTAGGTTTGCTACATGCCCAAATCATTTATTAAGTGTTTTTGTCGGTCTTAATGACGGCTATTCTTCTATTGTCAGAGTGTATTCTGTCGTTCGGGGTTCTTTGCGTAGCTTGGTGCTGTTGATATACATGGTCGATATGCGCAGTGTGTATAGCCCTGGTTTGAGTGTTTGAGGTATTATGAATGTCAGATTCTTGGGGTTGTTGATAACTATCGTTGTGTCATTGACTTTTGTCTCTTCTCCTGCTTCGTCTATGAAGTATATGCCTGTAGTCTTCTCGTCACCTTTTACCCTCAGGTATTTGCCATTAACTGTTACTATTGTCCCTGCTTTTATTTTGCCATCTTCGTTGTTGCTCTTTATATTGCTGACATACATGACGTTTGCTTTCTGTCCTATTACTCTGACGTTTGTCTCGTGTATTCTCTCGCGCCAAAGTGTTCCTTGTGTTAGCTTAATGTCGAGTTTGTTTTTATTCTTGTCCCACTTACTACCTCCTTCGCCTTTCGGACTTGCTACGGCAGAGTATAGTCCTGTGTTTACTCTCATTCCATTAAGCGTTAGTTCCATTATAGTTCGTTGAGCAAGTTTTATGATGGCTTCTATTGTCTCTTTTTCCATGCCCGGATTGACTTTCATCATCTCTTCGACTATTCTGTCAAGATTTGCAACGCCACTGTTTACAAGTTTGTAATAGCTTTTTGTTTTTGAGTTTGGTAATGATGATTCGACGCTTTCAACTTTAAGTCTGTTTTTGGTTGTTCTTTTTTTCATGCTATTGTTGTATTTATTTGTTGTTTGTTTTTATGCTGATTTATCTTCTTCTTTCGATTTGGAATACCTTCTTTTGTCTCGTTATACGTTGTAATTTTATAATGGTTGCATTTCTCTCCGATTTATTTGGATATTCGATGCAAACCCAATTTGGTATTAGTTGCAAACCAAATTGGGTATTAGACGCAAATCCAATTTGGTATTCGACACAAATCTAATTTGGTATTCGACACAAATCTTATTTGGTATTCATTGCAAACCTAATTTGATATTCGTTGCAAATCCTAATTGATATTCGTTGCAAATCCTAATTGATATTCGACACGTGTTAATATTAATACGCTTGTAAATTATTGATTGACAAGTGATAATGATTTACCTTTTTTTTGAGTGTGTATTTTGGGTGTATTTGGGGAGTGTGTTGGGGTTTGTAATAAGATGAATTAGGGTTTAGTTGTTTGTTGTGGGAGTATAAAAGCAGACAGGGCGTTCCGTATATGTGGAGTGCCCTGTCTGTATAGAGAATAAAAAAGTGTTTTTACTTTTTAAGAACGGCAATGCTCTCTTTGATAGCAGCTATTTTGCTTTCAGCGTCAGATTGTTTCTTGCGTTCCATCTCAACGACTTGAGCTGGTGCATTGGCAACGAATTTCTCGTTAGAGAGTTTCTTTTGAACGCTGATGAGGAAGCCTTCTAAGTGTTTGAGTTCGGCTTCGAGTTTGCTTATTTCGGCTTCTGTGTCAATGAGGTTGCCCAGAGGTACTGCGTATTCTGTTGTTCCTACCATAAATGAAGCAGCTGTATCGTCTTTTGCAGCTACGATGGTTATCTCTGAGAGGTTGGCCATCTTGATGATAACACTGTTGAGCTGAGCGATAGGGTTGTTTGCGACTATCTGAAGACATAGAGGCTCTTTTGGAGCGATGTTCTTCTGATTACGAACGGCTCTTACGGCAGCTACGATGTTTTTAGCGGTGTCGATGTCAGCGATGAGTTTGACATCTTCGTCTGTAGGTGCTACGGTAGAAGCTTGAGCTGTCATGATACTTTCACCTTCTTTTCTTTCGTAGATATGTTGCCATAGTTCTTCGGTGATGAATGGCATAAATGGGTGAAGTAGTTTGAGTAGTTCGTCGAAGAAACGCAATGTTGCTTCGTATGATGTCTTGTCTATAGGTTGTCCGTAGGCGGGTTTTATCATCTCAAGGTACCAGCTTGAGAATTCGTCCCAGAAGAGTTTATAGACTGCCATTAGAGCTTCGCTCAATCGGTATTTAGAGAAGAGGTCTGCTACTTCAGCTGCTGTGGTACGTAGTTGGGCTTCAAACCAAGCTGTGGCGAGTTTGGAAGCCTCTGGCTGTTGGATGTCGGCTACTTGCCAGCCTTTGACGAGGCGGAAGGCGTTCCATATCTTATTATTGAAGTTACGTCCTTGTTCGCAAAGTGTATCGTCAAAGAGTATGTCGTTGCCGGCAGGGGCTGAGAGCATCATACCCATACGTACGCCATCGGCTCCATATTTGTCGATGAGTTCGAGAGGGTCTGGAGAGTTGCCGAGCTGTTTAGACATCTTACGGCCGAGTTTGTCGCGAACGATACCTGTGAAGTAAACGTTCTTAAATGGCATGTTGCCTTTGTATTCGTAACCTGCCATTATCATACGTGCTACCCAGAAGAATATGATGTCAGGACCTGTTACGAGGTCGGCTGTAGGGTAGTAGTAGTTGAGCTCTTCGTTGTCAGGGTTGTTGATACCGTCAAAGAGTGATATTGGCCAAAGCCAAGAAGAGAACCAAGTATCGAGGCAGTCTTCATCTTGGCGAAGGTCATCGATAGTGATGTCGTAGTCTACTTTAGCTTTTGCTAATTTGAGGGCTTCTTCTTTAGATGTTGCAACGACAAATCCGCCTTTAGGTAGGAAGTAAGCTGGTATGCGGTGTCCCCACCATAGCTGACGTGATATACACCAGTCTTTGATGTTTTCCATCCAGTGACGGTAAGTGTTTTTGTATTTTGCTGGATAGAACTTTATGTCATCGTTCATGACAGCTTCAAGAGCTGGTTTGGCTATTTTCTCCATTTTGAGGAACCACTGCATAGATAGTTTAGGTTCTATAGCTACGTTGGTTCTTTCAGAGAAGCCTACTTTATTGGTGTAGTCTTCAACTTTTTCAAGGAGTCCGGCTTCGGCGAGGTCTTTTTCGATTTGCTTACGTACTTCAAATCTATCCATACCTACGTAAAGGCCTGCTGCTTCGCTTATTGTGCCGTTGTCATTGAAGATGTCAATGCTTTCGAGGTTGTACTTTTCGCCGAGCATGTAGTCGTTGACATCGTGTGCTGGTGTTACTTTAAGGCAACCTGTTCCGAACTCTATATCTACGTATTCGTCTTCTATGACAGGTATAACTCTTCCAACGAGAGGGACGATGACTTTTTTGCCTTTGAGGTGTTGGTTTTTAGGGTCGTTAGGGTTGATACACATAGCGGTATCTCCCATTATTGTTTCGGGGCGTGTAGTTGCGACTACGGCGTAACCTTCTTCGCCTTCTATCTTATATCGTAGGTGGTATAGTTTGCCGTGTTGCTCCTTGTATATCACCTCTTCGTCAGAGAGAGCTGTGAGAGCTTGAGGGTCCCAATTGACCATACGTACGCCACGGTATATAAGGCCTTTGTCATAGAGGTCACAGAATACTTTGATGACGCTTTCCGAACGTGTCTGGTCCATAGTGAAAGCTGTTCTGTCCCAGTCGCATGATGCGCCAAGTTTGCGAAGTTGCTTTAGTATGATGCCACCATGTTCGTTGGTCCAGTCCCATACATGGCTGAGAAATTCATCTCTTGAGAGGTCTGTCTTCTTGATACCTTGTTGAGCCAATTTGTTGACAACTTTAGCCTCAGTGGCAATAGAAGCGTGGTCTGTACCTGGTACCCAACAAGCGTTTTTGCCCATCATGCGTGCGCGACGTATGAGGATATCTTGAATAGTGTTGTTGAGCATGTGTCCCATGTGAAGCACACCTGTCACGTTAGGTGGAGGGATAACGATAGTGTACGGCTCGCGTCCGTCGGGCTTTGACTTAAAGAGTCCATTGTCAAGCCAGTATTTGTACCAACGCTCCTCTATCTCAGCAGGAGTATACTTAGTAGCAAGTTCCATTATATGTATGTTTTATATGTTTTGTTTTCTTACAATGTTTGCAAAGATATAGAAATAAGTTGATAGTTTTTTCTTTAACTAATGCCTTTTGAGGATAATAGTGATAAAAAAGTGATGTTATGGTTGTCAGTTGGGCGAGAAAAGAGTGTTGGTGGGGTCTGTTGTTAGGGTGTGCTGTCGTTGTTTTTAAACGTATATTTACCTAAAAAGTATGTCGATATGTAAAAATATTCAATGGTATATGCACTGTAAATAGTTGAGTGAATGTGATTTTTCGTTTATTTAGAGTGTGATAGCTGTACGTTGTGGGGTTAATTATTTTTTGCATTTGTTGATAATTGTATTATATTTGCGAGCGGTGAGGTGGCATAGGAATGTTTGTGTTGCCTTATTTAGTCTCAATCTATGACGAAATGAAATATAAGACAATAATAAAATAGGACAATATCCGATAGCATGCTATTCTATATGTGTGAGTGGTGTGCTATTATAGTGTTAACAAACGTGTAATGGATATATGGATAAAATAAAAGACTTGATGGACCGACGAGCTAAAACTCGTTTGGGAGGTGGGCAAAAGCGTATTGACGCACAACATGCTAAAGGGAAGCTTACAGCACGTGAGCGTGTTGCATTGCTTTTAGATGAGGGCTCATTTGAAGAATTTGACATGTTTGTCACACATCGCTGTACAAACTTTGGAATGGAGAAGAATCAGTATCCGGGCGATGGTGTAGTTACAGGAAGTGGAACAATCAACAATAGATTGGTATTTGTATTTGCGCAGGATTTCACTGTCATGGGTGGTTCGTTGTCGGAGACGATGGCCAAGAAGATATGTAAGGTGATGGACATGGCGATGAAGGCAGGTGCGCCGGTGATAGGACTCAATGATTCGGGTGGTGCTCGTATTCAGGAGGGTGTTGCTGCGCTTGCTGGTTTTGCTGAGATTTTCCAGCGTAATATCATGGCTTCGGGTGTCATACCTCAGATATCTGCTATCCTTGGTCCTTGTGCGGGTGGAGCTGTTTATTCTCCTGCTCTTACGGATTTCATACTTATGAATCAGACCAATTCGTATATGTTCCTCACTGGTCCTAAGGTTGTTAAGACGGTGACATACGAAGATGTGACAGATGAGCAGTTGGGTGGTGCTGATGTGCATTCGTTTAAGTCGGGTGTGACACATTTCGTATCACAGACAGAGCAAGAGGGTATAGCTATGATACGCGAACTCCTTACGTATTTGCCTCAGAACAATACAGAGGAGCCTCCTATTGTACCATGTAATGACCCTATAGATCGTTTGGACGATGAGCTTAACTTCATCATTCCTGATGATGTCAATAAGCCTTATGATGTCAAGCAGATTATTACGGGCATCGTTGATAATGGACGTTTCTTTGAAGTGCAGAAGGACTTTGCAACGAATATCGTCATAGGATTCTCACGTTTCAATGGCAGAGTAGTGGGTATTGTTGCCAATCAGCCAGCACAGAAGGGAGGAGCCCTTGATATCAATGCCTCACGTAAGGCGGCACGTTTTGTGCGTACATGTGATGCCTTCAATATTCCGCTTGTTACGTTGGTTGACGTGCCGGGCTTCTTGCCGGGTACAGGTCAGGAGTATGGCGGTGTGATATCGCATGGTGCAAAGCTTCTCTTTGCCTATGGTGAGGCTACAGTGCCAAAGATTACGGTCATACTACGTAAGGCATACGGTGGAGCATATATAGTGATGAGCTCTAAGCATTTGCGAGGAGATGTCAACTATGCATGGCCTAATGCAGAGATAGCAGTCATGGGTCCACAGGGTGCAGTAGAGGTGCTACATAGCAAGAAAATAGCTGAGATAGAAGACCCAGCTAAGAAGAATGAATATATCGCTAATACGGTACAGGAATATAAGGATCTCTTTGCAAATCCTTACAACGCTGCTCAGTATGGTTATCTTGATGATGTCATTGAGCCACGCAACACACGTTTCCGTATCATAAGAGCATTGGAAGCACTTCATAATAAGCGAGATAACAATCCTCCACGTAAACACTCTAATTTGCCATTGTAATGAGAAGGAGTATAATATCATTGTTAGCACTCTTGGGTTTTGGACTCTTTGCCGCAGCGCAAACGCAGTCAGACCTACGCTTCAATGAGGTGAATATAGAGCGTGATACATCGGGTTGTGTGGTTGAGGCTTGGGCTGAGATATACAATACGTCGACTACGGCATTGGATATGACAGGTCTCTATATCTCAAATGACCGCAACAACTTAAAGATGTATAAGATACCTTATGGTTCTATCTATTCGCAAGTTATGTCACAAGGTTATGTCGTTGTGCATGGTAATGGCGAATCAGCTGGAGGTCCGATGTATTCGAATATTGACTTTGCCACATCAGAAAAGTTATACTTAGTAGAGAACAATGGATATACTGTCATAGATAGTGTCGAAGTACCTAAGTCGGGTGGCATTTCACGTGATAAAGATGGAGTAGGTAAATGGGTTGTCACTAAGAATGTTACTTCATGTCAGTCAAATGTTGAGAAGACTGGTGTCTCAACTGCTGAACGTTTCATGCAAGTAGACCCACATGGAGGAGGTATGGCACTTATCTCTATGTCGGTGGTCTTTAGTGCACTTGTGATGTTGGCTATAGTCTTTACATTTATAGGCAATTACTTTAGCAAGCATGCTGAGCCAGAGGTTGCAAAGAAGAAGAAGAAATCGAAGAAGCACAAGAAGGAGTCGGAAGTTGTCGTTGCTAAGAGCGAGGCTGATGAAGACCTTGAGCTTGCCTTGGCTACCGTTGTGGTATTGCACAAGCAAGATAAGCATGACGAGGTAAGCGGTGTGATAACCATCGAACGTAAGGATAATAGACTATGGAAGAGGACAACCATCTTTCAATAATGATGTAGAACGCTATAAATTTGATACACGATATGTATAAGTTTAAGATAAATGGTAAGTCTTACGAGGCTGAAGTGAAGAGTGAAGAGAACGGAATAATGGAGATAGAGCTCAACGGTAAGGTCTACAGTGTAGAGGTAGAGCAAGAGGTGAGGACAGCTCCAGCGGTCATTACTCCAGCGGTGCCACCAGCACAACCGGCAGCGAATGCAGCTCCTAAGGTTGTAGAGCGTGCACCTGTGGCAGCTGCAGCAGGCTCAAATAAGATTAACTCGCCACTACCAGGCGTAGTGCTTGACATTAAGGTCAATGTCGGAGATACGATAAAGAGAGGAGATGTTGTCATGGTGCTTGAAGCTATGAAGATGGAGAACAACATTGAGTCTATGTACGACGGTGTTGTATCGAGCATCGTTAAGGGCAAGGGAGATACAGTCCTTGAAGGTGAAACACTTATAGTATTGGCATAAAGTATTAGCTTATGGATACAGGATTCTTTCAATTCATGGGCGATAGCCTTGCTCAGTTTTGGTCATATACAGCCTTTGCGAACTTCACTATAGGACACTTAGTGATGATAGCTATAGGTTTGTTTTTCATCTATCTTGCCATAGCAAAGGAGTACGAGCCGATGTTGTTGGTGCCTATTGGCTTTGGTATATTGATAGGCAATATACCTTTTGTGCCGGGCTTAAAGATAGGTATATATGAGACGGGTAGTGTGCTCAACTATCTCTATTTTGGAGTTAGTCAGGGTGTTTATCCGCCACTTATATTCTTGGGTATAGGGGCTATGACGGACTTTTCTGCTCTTATCTCCAATCCGCGTATGGTTCTCATTGGAGCGGCTGCACAGGTGGGAATCTTTGGAGCCTATGCGTTGGCGTTGGCTTTGGGCTTTACGCCCAATGAGGCAGGTGCTATAGGTATCATCGGAGGTGCTGACGGACCGACGGCTATCTTCCTTTCGTCTAAGTTAGCCCCTGACTTGATGGGTGCAATAGCTATCTCTGCTTACTCATATATGGCTCTCGTTCCGGTGATACAGCCTCCTATAATGCGTCTTTTGACGACCAAGAAGGAACGTGTCATTCGTATGAAGACACCACGTAAGGTGTCACACAAGGAGAAAGTGATGTTCCCTATATTGGGCTTGTTGCTCACATGCTGGTTAGTACCATCAGGCCTTCCGTTGTTGGGTATGCTTTTCTTTGGTAACTTACTAAAGGAGAGTGGTGTTACGAAACGTTTGGCGGATACGGCAAAGGGTCCACTTATTGATATAGTCACAATACTTATCGGAGTGACAGTGGGAGCTTCGACACAGGCTACAACGTTCTTGACAATGAAGTCAGTAGGTATCTTTGCCCTTGGTGCTGGCTCGTTTGTCATGGCAACAGCTGGAGGTGTCTTGTTTGTTAAGTTGTACAATCTCTTTGTCAAGGAGGAGAACAAGATTAATCCGCTCATTGGCAACGCAGGTGTATCGGCTGTGCCTGATAGTGCGCGTGTGAGTCAGGTTGAAGGTTTGAAGTACGATAAGACAAACTACTTGCTCATGCACGCTATGGGACCTAACGTTGCAGGTGTCATAGGTTCTGCTGTTGCAGCAGGTATAATACTTAGTTTTTTCAGTTAAGTTACCAGTCTATATTTATCTACGAAGCACCTTGTCACGTCATGTGGCAAGGTGTTTCTTCTTAGGTACGCTCAGTATGAGCATTAGCAAGAGGGTGCAAGAGGTGTGCGAGAGATATTATGAGCATTGACAGAGTACCTATACCTATATATAAAGCCATCATATAACCTGTCAGAGTGTGTATTTACTTCAAAAATAGTATTACCTTTGTGAGGTGATAAAATAGTGATATGTCGAAAGAGTACGATATAACAAAATGGTTACCCACGACGCGTAAGGAGATGGAGTTGCGTGGTTGGGACGAGGTAGATGTGGTGTTGTTTTCGGGAGATGCTTATGTCGACCATCCGTCGTTTGGAGTAGCAGTTGTGGGACGAGTCTTGGAGTCGTGTGGATTGCGAGTAGCTATTGTTGCGCAACCTAATTGGCGAGATGACTTGCGAGACTTCAAGAAGATGGGGCGTCCGCGTATGTTCTTTGCTATATCGGCAGGTGCTATGGATTCGATGGTCAATCACTATACAGCCAATCGCCGTCGTCGTTCTGATGATGCTTACACACCTGGTGGTAAAGCTGGTTTTCGTCCGGACTATCCTACTATCGTTTATACGCAGATACTCAAACGTCTATATCCCGATGTGCCCGTTGTGGTAGGAGGTATAGAAGCTTCACTTCGACGTGTGACGCACTATGACTATTGGCAAGATAAACTGCGGCCTTCGATATTGGTTGACTCAGGAGCAGACATGCTCATCTATGGCATGGGCGAGAAGCCACTTAGGGAGTTGGCGACACTGCTTAGAAAGGGAGTCCCGTTTGGTTCGTTGACCACAATACCCCAAACAGCGTTCTTGCAAAGCATAGATATTGACCTTCCAAAGAACAAACGATGGCAGACACTTGAACTTGCCTCGCATGAGAAATGTCTTGAGGATAAGATGTCGTATGCTAAGAACTTCCGCCATGTGGAAGAAGAGGCCAACAAGAAGCATGCATCGCGTTTGGTGCAACGTGTAGATGATAAGTTGGTTGTCATCAACCCTCAGTATCCGCCGATGACAGAGAAAGAGATAGACTATTCGTTTGACTTGCCATACACCCATTTGCCACACCCTAAATACAACGGCAAAGGTGACATTCCGGCTTATGAGATGATAAAGAACTCTGTCTGTTTGCATAGAGGTTGTTTTGGAGGATGTAGCTTTTGTACCATCTCGGCACATCAGGGGAAATTCATTGCCTCTCGTTCAGAACGTTCGGTGCTTGCAGAGGTGGAGAAGATAAAGACATTGCCGGGATTTAAGGGCTATCTTAGTGACTTAGGCGGACCGAGTGCCAATATGTATGGTATGAAGGGACGAGATGAGAAACTATGTGATGTGTGTGCACGTCCGTCATGTATTTTCCCTACAGTCTGCAAGAATATGAATACCGACCACTCGCGACTGACAGCCCTCTATCGCAAAGTCGATAGTATAGAGGGAGTAAGGAAGTCGTTCGTTGGTTCGGGTGTCAGATATGATATGTTGCTTAATGACAATGCAAGTGAAGCAGAACGCAGAAGCCATAGAGAATACACCAGAGAACTTATTTCGCGTCATGTCTCAGGACGACTTAAGGTGGCACCTGAACATACCTCAGATGGTGTGTTGTCAGTCATGCGCAAGCCTTCGTTTGCGCTCTTTGGTCGTTTCAAGAAAGAGTTTGAACGCATCAACAAGGAGTGTGGTCTAAACCAGCAGATAGTACCGTACTTCATATCAAGTCACCCGGGTTGTAGAGACGAAGATATGGCAGAACTTGCGGTGTTGACTAAGGATATGGACTTCAAACTCGAACAGGTGCAGGATTTTACACCGACGCCAATGACGGTCTCAACGGTGATATATTATTCAGGTATTCACCCTTACACCCTTAAACCCGTCATGACAGCTAAGACACAAGAAGCAAAACTACGACAGCGTATGTTTTTCTTCTGGTATAAGCCCGAGTATCGCACAAAGATTATTGCAACGTTGAAAAGCATGCGTCGTACAGACCTTGTAGAACGTATGTTTGGTAAGGTAAATCAGAAAAAGAGATATAAGTAATGAAACAAAAGAATACTATGAAGACAAAGGATTTGTTGGTTATCTGTGGTATGGGCAGTATGGCACTATGTGGAGGATGTCATACAAAGACAACAGCAGATAAATATGCACGATTCACTGTTGAGGACAAAGATATGTCAGTCTCACCGGGTGATAACTTTTATCAGTATGTCAATGGTGGTTGGTGCAAGTCACATCCGCTGCCAGATGAGAAATCACGCTTTGGCTCGTTTGATATAGTGTCGGACGATGTAGAGTTGAAGGTCAAAGCTATAGTAGAGGAGGCGAGTAAGAATCCAGGCGCAGTGGGTTCGGCAAACCAGCGAGTAGGTGACTTCTATGCTTCAGGTCTTGATATGGACAAACGTAATGCAGATGGTGTGACTATGTTGTTGCCACTCTTAGAGAATATAGATAAGACAGACCTCACACCTATGAGTATGGCAAATATCATGGTGGAGATGATGTACAAAACCACCTCACTCTTCATGTCGTTCTATAGCACGCCTGATATGAACAACAGTTCGATGACCATTGCGGAGTTGTGGCAGTCGGGTTTGGGTATAGGCGATAGAGACTATTACACATCAGACGACGAAGCATCAGCTAAAGTGCGAGCAGGCTATGAAGCAATGTTGGTCAAGTACATGAACCTCTTGGGCTGGGAAAATGCTGAGGCACGTGCAAAGGCTGTTATGGCATTGGAGACACGTATGGCAGAGAACCAAAATACCAATGTTGAGAATCACGATCCACAGAATATCAACAACATGATGACGTTGGAACAGATAAAGAGTGAATACACCTTTATTGATTGGGATACATTCTTAAGCGCATTGAAAGTAGAGGTGACGAGTATCAATGTTGCTCAGCCAAAATACTTCGTAGCTCTCAATGATATAATATCGGAGACAGAGCCAGAAGTCTTGAAAGACTATATCAAACTACAACTTGTTGCATCGTCAGCACCGTTTACATCGCAGGCGTTTGTTGACACATCATTTGACTTTTACGGTAGAGTGATGAGTGGTTCAAAGGAGATACGTCCTTTGTGGAAACGTGTACTTTCTGTTGTTGATGCATCATTAGGGGAGCAGATAGGTCAGGTGTTTGTTCAGAAGCATTTCCCGCCAGCTGCTAAACAACGAATGGAGACGCTCATAGAGCATCTACGCACAGCATTCTCACAGCGTATAGACAAACTCACATGGATGAGTGATAGCACAAAAGTGGCAGCGAAAGATAAGCTCATGGCTATCGATGTCAAAGTGGGTTACCCAGAGAAATGGAAAGACTATTCGGGTGTTGTCATATCGCGAGAGAAGAGTTTCCTTGAAAACTATTGGTCAGCAAATAGCTTTGCTATAGACTTTGACCTTGCTAAAATCAACAAACCAGTTGATAAGACAGAGTGGTACATGAGTCCTCAAACAGTTAATGCGTATTACAATCCGTTGGCAAATGAGATAGTATTCCCGGCAGGCATTCTACAGCCACCATTCTTCTACGCTGAGGGTGATGACGCTGTTAACTATGGAGCAATAGGTGTTGTGATAGGACATGAGATGACACATGGCTTTGACAATATGGGTAGTCAGTTTGATAAAGAAGGCAACCTGAACAACTGGTGGAAAGCAGAAGACTCTGAGCGTTTTGAAGCCATAGGTAAGAAAATCGTTGAACGCTTTGCTAAGATAGAAGTGTTGCCAGGACATAATATAAACGGAGAGTTGACATTGGGAGAGAACATAGCAGACTTAGGAGGTGTCAATATCTCATATCAGGCCTTCCGTAATGCCTGTGGTGATGTTGAACCAGAGGCTATCGATGGTCAGACAGCAGACCAACGTTTCTTGCTCTCGTATGCTCGTATATGGGCAAACAATATTCGTAATGAAGCACTTATCAATCAGGTTAAGACAGACCCTCATTCACCAGGTAAATATCGTGTGAATGGCACAATACCAATGGTTGATGTCTACTATAGTGCATTTGGTGTGACAGAGAAAGATTCGCTATACGTACCACAAGAGGAACGTATCTCACTTTGGTAGAAAACGGTTTTTAATTAGGGATTAGGAAATGTTAGTAAAAAGGCGTTCACTTATTGAAGATGAACGCCTTTTATACTATTTGTCAATTAGCATGGTATTGTAGAGTTTGGTTGTTCTCTTATCTCTACTCGTCTTATTTTGCCACTGATAGTCTTAGGTAGTTCGTTGACAAAGTCAATGATGCGCGGATACTTGTAAGCGGCTGTTACGTTCTTGACATGCTCTTGTATCTCCTTAGCAAGAGTATCTTTATTTATCATAGAGTACTGAGAAGAAAGAACGATAGTAGCTTTGATAGCTTGTCCTCTTATCTCGTCAGGCACACCCGTCACAGCGCATTCCAAAACAGCAGGGTGTGTCATTATGGCACTCTCTACTTCAAATGGACTTATTCTATAACCTGAACTCTTTATGACATCATCTTTTCTACCGACAAACCAGAAGTATCCATCTTTGTCCATCCATGCGACGTCGCCTGTGTGGTAAATATCATTGGCACATATTGTTGCGGTGCGTTCAGGGTCACGGTAGTACTCTTTGAACAGACCGAGCACTTTCTTTCCGTGGGTGCGGATGACAATCTCGCCTTGTTCGTTGGGAGCAGCCAGTGTTCCGTCGTGTTTTAATAGAGCTATGTCGTACTGAGGATTACGACGCCCCATAGAACCAGGACGAGGCTCTATCCATGGATAGGTTGCACAAGTAAGAGTTGTCTCTGTTTGTCCAAAACCTTCCATTAGTTTGATGCCCGTTAGGCGTTGCCATTCCTCAAATACTTTAGGGTTGAGAGCTTCACCTGCTATAGTGCAATATTTGAGTGAAGATAAGTCGTAGTTCATTATGTCCTCTTTGATAAGGAAGCGGAACACTGTCGGAGGTGCACAGAAAGACGTTATCTTGTATTTCTGTATCAGATGTAGAATGTCGCATGCAGCAAAACGTTCGTATTGGTAAACGAAGACATTAGCACCGGCGAACCATTGACCGTATAGTTTTCCCCATACAGCTTTTCCCCATCCTGTATCGGCTAATGTGAGATGTAGAGACTCCTCATTTAGGTTATGCCAATACTTTCCAGTTATGATATGAGCGAGAGGATAAGTGAAATCGTGTGCTACCATTTTGGGGTTGCCTGTAGTGCCAGATGTGAAGTAGAGTAGTGATATGTCATCATTCTCATTGACAACTGTAGGACGAACAAATGCCGAGCATTTCTGTATTTCGCTATGGAAGTCAACAAATCCTTCTGGTACATTTGGTCCGATACTTACAACGCACTCAACAGAAGGGGAATCAGGTAAAGCCTTTTGTATATGAGATATAACAGAATCATCACCACAGCAAACTATCATCTTTATAGAAGCAGCATTTGTACGATATATAATATCCTTTTCGGTGAGTAGGTGAGTAGCAGGAATAGTGACAGCGCCTATCTTATGTAGAGCTAAGATAGAGAACCAAAACTCTATGTTGCGTTTGAGAATGAGCATTACCATATCCCCCTTTTTAATTCCTAAAGAGAGGAACATTGCGGCTGTGCGGTCACTCATCTCTTTCATATCAGCAAAAGAGTATTGTCTTTCTGCACCATTTTCATCTGTCCAAAGAAGAGCAGGTTTGTTTGGAGCGAGACGAGCCCACTCATCAACTACATCATAAGCAAAATTGAAACGCTCAGGAATGATAACTTCAAAGTTCTCCATAAAGTCGTTGTATGACGAGAACTCTGTTTTTTTGAGATACTTGCTAAGTAACATATTACATATCTTTTACTATTGACAATTGCTTTATTTGTGTGCAATCGGCAACTTCGATATCTAATACATTACTATTTTGACAGGGCAAATGTAGAAAAAATATTAAAATGTATTCTTGAAATTTGAAAAAAAAAATTATGTCAGCGAATCAGAAAAGAGTTCAAATACATCTTTTACATAGCTCTTAGATACAGGAATATTCATAGGGGGATTGATTTCGAGTTTAACAACGAAGCCATCTTTTACTTTAGAAAACATTTTAATATATGATTTATTTACCATGTAACTGCGATGACATCTTACGACACCCTTTTCTTTCAATGTTGGCTCTACTTGTTTCATCGTGTTTCGTATCAATATATTTTCAATCTCCATACCGTTACGATAAAATACCGTGATGTAATTATCAGCTCCCTTGATGTAGATGAAATCTTCTGATTTTACACTTAGAATCAAATGACCTTTATTGTCATAAAAGTTTATCATTGGTTTTACTATGACGGTATTCTCATTTGTCTCAATACGACCCGCATTCTCTTCCATTGTTTTAAGTTTCTGATTCTTGTCACACCAAGAAAAGTACAGCCATGTTATGCAGTAAGGAAACAGTAAAACCAGAGCTGTATTTCTAAACGAAATTTTCATGATAACGAAGATATCACGCATGTCATTGAAAAAGAGTATTTCAAAAAGACTAAAAACAACAGACATGGAGAATATTTCAGCCGCTACCCACAGCAAGTAGGATTTTAACGACAACTCTCTTTGTTCAGACGAATAACGTTTGTACATTATTACACGACTTATTGCAACAACCGCTACTCCTGACAAGACAAGAACACATGAGAGTATGAAATATCTAAATTCGGAAATTTCCGGTATCCACTGTCTGGAATTGAATGGTGAAAAGATATTTATGAATATAAGTGCAAAGACTGCAGTGAATACAATCATTTTCACAACATTGCTTTTTTCTAGCAAATATGAAGGTATCTTTTTTTCGAATTCCATGTGTGCAAATTTAGATAATTTCGCCCCTAATCACAAAATATTGTCTCCGATTTTTACCCCATATTTGCAGTTTTTACCCCAACATCTATTTTTTTGCTACTTAGAAATGTCGCTTGTCACTTTTTGTTGTTTGTGACTTTTTTGCTCTCTTAATTTGTGCTCGTTGTATGGAACAGCTTCGTTGTTTGATACATTACTATTTTGACATTTTGCCTTGTCTGGCAGTGATCAACGGATCCAAACGACACGTGTTAAACTGAGAACAACATGAGTTTTGTTCATTCGATAAAACGCATATTTGATGAATCTAACTTTAAACTTAAAGTCTGCTTTTATGAGCAGACTTTTTTGTTTCGATATATTTATTGAAAAACGCAAAGAGTTTGCTATCTTTGGACGTGTTAAATGCAGAAGTTATTTGATGGCATGAAAAAGCAACAGTGGAAAAATAGAGCAGGTGTCGTTTATTCAACGGCTTCGGATTTCAATTATGAGTATGATGATGAAAACGAAGATGAGACATTACCGCCAAATCAGCAGAATTTAAAGGTACAATTAGATAAAAAACAAAGAGCAGGAAAGAGTGTAACGCTGATAACGGGATTTGTTGGTTCTGACGACGACTTAAAAGATTTGGGCAAACGTCTTAAAAGTTCGTGTGGGGTGGGCGGCAGTGTCAAAGATGGCGAGATATTGATTCAAGGAGATTTCAGAGAAAAAGTGGTGGCTCTATTACAAAAAGATGGTTACAAAGTTAAATGCGTTGGAGGATAGATGGAACCATTAGCAGAGAGAATGCGTCCGCAGACATTAGAAGATTATGTCGGACAACGACATCTTGTCGGTGAAGGGTCTGTTATGAGAAAGATGATAGACTCGGGCAATATGTCGTCGGTGATATTGTGGGGACCTCCGGGTGTGGGAAAAACAACTTTGGCAAAGATTATTTCCCAAAAAAACAATAGTGCATTCTATACACTTTCGGCAATCAGTTCCGGAGTGAAAGATGTGCGCGAAGTGATAGAAAAAGCCAAGGGAGCCGGATTTTTCTATTCGGCACGGCCCATTCTCTTTATAGATGAAATACATCGTTTTAGCAAGGCTCAACAAGATAGCCTTTTGGCGGCTGTGGAAGAGGGAGTCGTAACACTTATAGGTGCGACAACCGAAAATCCGTCTTTCGAAGTTATTTCTCCTCTCCTTTCACGTTGTCAGGTGTATGTACTCAAGTCTTTGGAGCGTGACGACTTGATACAACTTGCGCACAGGGTGATAAAAACGGACAAGCTTCTTAAAGAATTGAATATTGTTATAGCCGAAGACGCCGCATTGGTACGCTATTCGGGAGGAGATGCTCGTAAACTCTTAAATATCATAGACTTGGTTGTTGCCTCGCAACATGGGTCGTCGGAAATAGTCATAAATGACAAGAGTGTGGTGGAGAATCTGCAACAAAGTCCGGCGCAATATGATAAAAATGGAGAGATGCATTATGATATCATCTCTGCATTTATCAAGTCTATACGAGGTTCGGATCCTGATGCAGCTGTCTATTGGTTGGCAAGAATGATTGAGGGTGGCGAAGATCCAAAATTCATTGCACGTCGTTTGGTTATTTCTGCGGCTGAAGATGTAGGACTTGCCAACCCTAATGCGTTGCTTTTGGCAAATACAGCCTTTGATGCTATACATAAAGTTGGTTGGCCGGAAGGTCGTATTGTACTGTCAGAAGTAGCCATCTATTTAGCCACTTCCCCAAAAAGCAATTCTGCTTATATGGCTATCAATGACTCTCTTGAATTTGTTAAGAAAACGGGAAATTTGCCCGTTCCACTTCATTTGAGAAATGCACCGACAAAACTGATGTCAGAACTAAATTATGGCAAAGAGTACAAATATGCACATGATTATCCGCAACATTTTGTCGACCAACAATATTTGCCCGACGATATAGCAGATATGAGATTTTATCGTTCGCAAGAAAATGTGGCGGAACAAAAAACAAAAGAGAGAATGGCTTCCCTCTGGGGCGAAAAGAAAAAATGATTATGCGTACAATATTAATGATGTTATTGATGTCGTGTTGTGTTAACATCATGGCTCAGGAAAAAGTTAATACAAAGTCGTTAAAGACGACATTCTTGTCTTGGGCAACAGGTTCTGTCAAACTCTTTTACGAGCAAAGTGTCTCGAACAGACAGACGGTGGAAGGGGCTATCGGATACATAGGTGCAATGCACGATGAAAAAAAGAACAACCCGAAAGGCTTCCTTTTACGTGGTAGTTATAAGTGGAATGTGGCTTTGTCAAGTGAAACAGAACCGTTGACGGGATTATATCTCAAACCGGAAGCGATGTTTTCGACATTTCGCTATGATAATAAAGAGACACTTCTGCGCGAACGTTCGTCGATGTTTGCACTAATAGGAGAAGTTGGATATCAGTGGGTAAAAAGGGGCTTCGTGTTAGACCTGTTTTGGGGTATAGGTCCGGCACTTGGAAAGGAGGCTGACACATGGTATGAACACGGATTTATGTTGTTCGACTTCCTTGGAATGAAAAGTAAATATATAGCATGTAGTGCCGGAATAAAACTCGGTTGTGCATTCTAAACAAGTTATAGATAAGAATATCAGAACAATAATTAAGATAAAACAATGATTATAGAACAGATTCCTCAGATAAAAAATACAGAAAGTGGCAATTTCTTTGTCTTCGCCGGTCCGTGTGTCATAGAAGGAGAAGAAATGGCTATGCGTATAGCCGAACATCTTACAAAAGCGTGTGACAAATTGCAAATACCATTTGTCTTTAAAGGGTCATACAGAAAAGCGAATCGCTCACGTATCGATTCATTTAGTGGCATAGGAGACGAAAAGGCTTTGAAGATATTGCAGAAAGTAAGCAAGACGTTTGGCGTTCCGACTGTTACGGATTTTCATTCGGCTGACGAGGCGACTATGGCGGCCGAATATGTTGATGTATTGCAAGTTCCTGCGTTTCTTTGTCGTCAGACTGATATTCTTGTTGCAGCGGCGCAGACAGGCAAAGTCGTTAATATCAAGAAAGGACAATTTCTTGCTCCGGACGCTATTGAACATGCGGTTAGAAAGGTAAAAGATTCTGGAAATGATAAAGTTATCATCACCGATAGAGGAACGATGTTTGGGTATTATGACCTCATTGTCGATTATCGCGGAATACCCGTTATGCAACAGCAAGCTCCTGTTGTATTGGATATAACACATTCGTTGCAACAGCCGAATCAAGCCTCAGGTGTTACGGGAGGCAAGCCGGCACTTATAGAGACGGTAGCTCGAGCCGGAGTTGCAGTGGGTGTCGACGGACTTTTCCTCGAAACGCATTTCGACCCTCGCAATGCAAAGTCAGATGGGGCAAATGTGCTTGATTTGCAACTCTTTGAACAACTTATGGAACGTCTTGTTAAAATACGTCAGGCTGTTAAATAATTCGAGAAATGAATAGAGTGTTGTTCTTAATGTGCATCGTTGTTTTGTTGTCATCATGCAACAATGGACAGTATGTCGTTGAGTGTAATGTAGAGTCTGCGGTAAATGACGATGACACACTTTACCTTGAAAGTTATGACAACGTTGTTATCTCCGAATCGAGAACAGATACAGCTGTTGTGAGAGATGGCAGAATTGTCTTTGTCGGAGAAATAGATGGTTCGGCCATTAGACGACTGAATATCAATGGCAATATAATAAACTTTATAGTCGAACCCGGAAACATTTCAATAGATTTCAAAAAAGGATTGGCTTCGGGAACACCTCTGAATGAACAAATGGCAATATATATGTCGTCATTGGTCGATATTACGGACAAATATGGTAGAGAGTGGGACGATATTTCGGCAAGGACAGACATTTCAAGAGATGAACGAAGCGAGCTCCTCTCTCAACTTATGCACAATGCACACCGAGAAGAGTATCTGCTTGCAAAAGAGGTTGTTCGAAATCATAAAGATGACGCTTTGGGACAGTGGGCTTTCTTGCAGGGAATAGCCGGTAATGAATGCGTCACAGCGAGTATGTACTATGAGGAGTTAGCTCAAGCGGGTGCTTTGATAGCTTTATATCCCCCCATAAAGAGGGAGACAGAACGCTTGAAAGCACAAGAACAGACGTGTGTCGGAGCAAAATATACTGACGTTGTCTTTGGTGAAATATCAGATTCTGTTTGTGTTCGATTGTCGGATTTTATTCGTGGAAAACAACTGTATTTAGTTGACGTGTGGACGTCGAGTAGTGAACCTTGTATGCGTTGCAGAGCCTTGTTGAATCAATTGTATTCCAGATATGCAGAAAAAGGATTAAGTGTCATTTCAGTTACATTAGATAAGGATAAAGTGTCAATCGAAAATATCATTGCTGAATGTCAATTTCCGGTCGTTGTTGATAGTGATATGCAACTTCTCGATGTATATGGAGTTCAGAATGTTCCGTTTCTGATGTTGATAGATTCGGATGAAAAAATATTGGCAAGAGGCATATCTCCATCAGCATTAGAACATTGGGTGAGAACAGAATTGCCGGAAGGTGAGTGATAAGATACTTTCAGTTGTTGAACAGACGTTATAGTTAAAGAGGTCGGGTTAAAAGTGATATTTTGACCCGACCTCGTTTGGTTTTAAATAGTATTCTTTGTTATCTCAGTTCTGCTCCAAGTTCTCTCTTAAACGAAGCTGTGAGTTTTTCCATTATCTTTTCAATATCTTTATCTTGAAGAGTCTTTGTTTCATCAAGGATAGTGAAACTAACATCGTATGACTTCTTGCCTTCTGGTAGGTTCTTGCCTTCGTAAACATCGAATAGTGCTATTCTCTTAAGAAGTTTTTTCTCAGTACGAGTAGCTATAGACTTTATTTGAG
>CALAUL010000038.1 GCA_937892255.1 uncultured Bacteroidales bacterium
TAGTATTGCAGAACTTGGTTATTGGGATGTTGTAGACTATATTTCTGAAAATTATTCTTACGATTTTGAAAGGTATCACGTAAATCCGAGTGAAATAACAAAAGAGAATCCGATAAAACTTCCTTCGCTTGACGCTAGCGGTATTACGCTAAAAATGCTGGAACTTCCTACTCCCGACAAACAATCTGCTGTTCAATTAAAACTTACTTTCGGCACAGACCCGGTATCGGGCAGGACAGTTGAACCCATCGTGTTGACACGTAAATTTAAATACGTCGAGGAGGAAGAAGAAGAAATTGTAGAGTAATCTGCAGGTAAAGACTAATAAAAAGAGGCTATCCCATGCGGGCAACCTCTTTTGTTTATCATATAGATGATATTTTATCTTGCCATTTTGTAGATGTTGATGATGTCGTTGCGATTGAGGTGTTTCAACGAACCCACCGTATGAGTGTTGTTGTCGGTACATTTATCAGCCATTTCCTCTATTTCAGCATCAGAAATTTCTTTACCTATCAACGTCTTGATGTCTGTTGGCATTCCTATGCTTCTGAAGAAGGTTTCTAATGCTTTTATTCCCTCTTCAGCAGTCTCTTCAAGAGAGCGGAAGTTATTTGTAACACCCATTACGTTTACGGCGAAACGCGCAAAACGTGAAATGTTTTCGTTGCAAGTGTATCTCGCCCAACTTCCCCATACTGCTGCCAATCCTGCGCCGTGGCTTACGTCGAACATACCACTCAACTCATGCTCAATCATGTGTGTAGCCCAGTCGCCTGTGGTGCCACAGCCTGTAAGTCCGTTATGAGCGAGTGAGCTTGCCCACATTATTTGCGCTCTGTATTCGTAGTTGTCTGGAGCAGCGAGTACTTTAGGAGCATACTCTTTCACGGTACGCATTACGGCTTCTGCCACAGCATTTGTTGTCTCCATATCGTCATGTTTGGAGAAGTAACGTTCCATGGTGTGCATCATGATGTCGACGATACCACAAGCTGTTTGCCATGCCGGGAGTGTGAAAGTGCGTTCCGGATTCATGATGGCAAACTTACAACGGAAGTCGTCGGTACAATAATCTTTTTTAAGTCCTCCCTCTTCGTTGGTTATGACACTGCCGTCGCTCATCTCGCTTCCTGCGGCGGGAATGGTGAGTACACACCCGATAGGCAAATAGCGTGTAGCAACATCTTTCTTGAGATACAAATCCCACACGTCGCCATCATAGAACATTCCCGAACTTATGGCCTTCGATGAGTCGATAACAGAACCTCCTCCTACAGCAAGGATAAAATCGATACCACTTTTACGACACATGTCTAATCCCTTGCGTACGAGCGATAGTCGCGGATTGGGCACGACTCCGCCTAAGGTGATATATTCGATATTTGCTGCTTTGAGATAGCCTTCTATTTCGCCGATAAGTCCCGATTTTACGGCACTCTCGCCACCATAATGAAGCAGCACCTTCGTGCCACCATATTTCTTAATCAGTTCGCCCACTTGACTCTCTGCGTTGCGTCCAAAAACAACCTGTGTCGGCGCATAGTAATTAAAATCTTTCATTGCAGTATGTTGATTTATTAATATTTGTCCATAGGATACTCGACGCCCCACTCTTTGCGTAGTGAATCCATCTGTTGCATTATGCTCAGAGTCTCTTTGTGCGGCATCATGGGCGACTCAAGGAGTCCGGCTTCCAAACAACGACGACACTCCATGACTTGATATTCGTAGCCTGTCACCATGTCTGTCGGGCGAGTAATTCTCTCTGCGAGTTTGTAGTCGCGATATACCTCTATAAGTTCGGGACAATTGATGTTGTCGACGCGAATATAGCCTTCTGTTCCGCTTATGATACCTTGTCGGTCATTAAGGCAGAGCGTTCCGGCTTGAAGATTTGCCATTCGGCCGTTGGAATATGTCAGAGATATTGATTCGTGCATATCCATTCCTGTAGGGCCTATTATGCAGTTTGTCACCGTGCGTGCTATATCAGTCCCGAAGTACATACGTGCGAAGTTGAGAGCATACACGCCCAAGTCGAGCAGAGCACCTCCGCAGAGGTCGGCTCTGATGATGCGTTCCTTGTTCTCCATCATATAACATAGCGTTGCCGTCAGCACACGTGGTTCGCCGATGATTCCGCTCTCCATGAGTTCTTTCACCTTCATCGAGAGAGGCATGTAGCGTGTCCAAATGGCTTCGGTAATAAAGACGTCTTTTTCACGCGCAGTGTCGAGGAGAATTTGTGCTTCGCGAGCATTGGCAGTGAAAGCTTTTTCGACGAGAAGAGGCTTGTTGTATTTGAGAGCAAGCATCGAATGTTCGAAATGATGCGAATGAGGTGTTGCAATATAGACAAGGTCAATATCATCATCGGCGACAAGCTCTTCGTACGAGCCGTATGCTTTTCTGATATTGTATCTCTTTGCAAACTCTTGTGCTTTGTCAAGAGAGCGTGAAGCAATGGCTTCAACGCAATAGTCGTCCAACGGAGACAGTGATATTGCCATTTTATCGGCTATCCAGCCTGCGCCTATTATTCCTACTCGAAACATGATTTTGTGTTATATTGTATTTTGCAAATATATACAAATAAACGAAAGCGTTGCGATAGTATTGCATTTTTGGACAAAATTCATGCGCCCGACTGCTAATTTTTTCTACTTTTGTCTCATCATGATATCTGTGCTAATTCCTACATATAATCAGGTGTGTGTTGATTTGGTGATGGAGCTTTCTCGCCAAATGAAACGAGATAATATCACCGGAGAGATAATTGTCATCGACGACTGCTCCGATGATAAAAGTGTAATCTCTGCTAATAGGCAAATCAACGATATACCTTTTGCTCGTCTTATTGAGTTGGACAACAGGGTTTCGATATCTGTGATGCGTAACACGTTGGTGGATAATGCCAAGTACGAGATTTTTATTTGTCTCGACGCAGATGTGACTATCCAAAAGGATTCGTTCATACAAGACTACTTAGAAGCCATATCCGATGTAGATGTTGTTTGTGGTGGACTGATGTACTCTAAACAGGAGGGTGTCGTCTCTTTGAGGTATAGATATGGAGCGATAGCAGAGTCAGAATCTGAGGAGGAACGAAGGAAGCACCCATTTTGCAACTTCAAGACTTCAAACTATTGTGTCAGAAGGAGCGTTTTTGATAACGTACG
Organism: uncultured Bacteroidales bacterium; assembly: GCA_937892255.1. Lineage (GTDB taxonomy): Bacteria > Bacteroidota > Bacteroidia > Bacteroidales > Marinilabiliaceae > W3P20-009. Next base: position 3,183 of record CALAUL010000038.1, read on the forward strand.
TTTCGATGAAGAGATTGCCCAATACGGATATGAAGACCTTCTCTTCGGCAAAGACCTTGAAGAAAACGGCTTTACGATAAAGCATATCGACAATGCCGTTTACCACAACGACACTGATACTGACATAGACTTTCTCAAGAAGACATATTGTGCCTTGAACAATTTGGTGTACCATTACGACAAGCTACTGTCTCATTCGAAGATATTGCAGTTGTACGCATCTGTCCGTCGCAAGCAATTGGCTTTCATCTTTCGCATAAGTTACGTGCTTTTTGGAGAGCTAATGGAGCGTCATGTGCTTTCCGGCAATGCCAAGATATGGGTTTTTCAATTGCTCAAATTGTGTTATTTGAGTCATCGCATGGCTCATTACTCTCACGAAGAAAAAGCTGTTGAGGGTTGATTAACGTTTGCTTTTACGAGGAATGATAGTTCTGCAATAAAAAGCGACAAGCAGACTTAATCCACCTGTCGCCTTAATGGTATGATGTGTTGTTTTTATCGTATCGTTATGCCGTACTCCATGATCGCTTTTATAGAAGGCTCACTTACTTGACGTTTCAGACGTTCGTATTTTACGTAGTCGTCACCGAGGAGCAGTTCGACCGCGAAAGAGCCGTTGCTGTCTTTCATTTTCATCATGATTCGCTCCATCATGTCAAGAGTTTTCGGATATTCCACCACCTCACAGACAGAGACGTTGGCAAGCTGTTTTGCTTTCTCTATGGCATCTTCAATACCGCCCAACTCATCTACAAGGCCCATATTCAAGGCATCTTTACCAAGCCATACGCGACCTTGTCCTATAGAGTCGATAGCCGTTTGTGTCGTTCCTCTGCCATCGGCACAACGTTTAGTGAAGGTATCGTATGTCTTTTCTACCATTTTTGTCAAGTACTGCCTTTGTTTGTCGGTGAGAGGTGTCACAATTGTCACGGCAGAACTTTTATTACTGCTGACGCCATCGAAAGTAATGCCGATGTTGTCGGTGAGTTTCTTTGTACATGGTATAAGTCCGAAGACACCTATCGAACCGGTCAATGTATTTGGTTGTGCGAAGATGTAGTTGGCTCCGCATGATATGTAGTAACCTCCCGAAGCTGCATATTCACCCATTGAAACCACAACGGGTTTCTTCTCTTTTGCGCACTCTATTTCGCGCCAAATAAGGTCAGAAGCCAATGCCGAACCTCCCGGAGATGATACTCTGAGAACGATAGCTTTCACGCTGTTGTCGTTCGACGCATTCTGTATATTCTCTATCAAGTCAGCAGCGTAGATGTTCTGCTGGTCGCTCTTGTTGGTACCTTCGGCTATCTCGCCCATGGCATATACAACGGCAACCTTATTCTCGGCAAATGCTGCTTTTGCTTGTTCGGTCTTCGCATCTGTGTATGAAGTGACTTCTACGAAGTTCAGATTGTCTTCGGAATTAAGTCCCATTTTAAGACGAATCATGTCTATAAACTGGTCGTTGTACATAAGGCTGTCGATAAGTCCTGCGTCGACAGCTGACTGTGAGTCTACGAATAACATCTCATCGACGAAATTATCTATGAGACTCTCTTCTATGCCTCTTGCTGTAGCTATTTCATTGCGTACCTGCTCCCATATACCATCTACGATACGTTGCATCTGCAGTCGTGATGCATCGCTCATTGATGTCTGAACATAAGGTTCTACTGCCGATTTGAATTTACCATGTCGTATTACTTGCATGTCTACACCCAAGTAATCTAAAGCATTTTTGTAGAACGCATTGAGGCTACTGACACCATAAATCTCCACCATTCCTTCGGGCGCAACATATATGCCATCTGCAACTGATGCCAAATACATGCTACTCATTGACATCGAAGAACCCATGTAATATATGAATTTGCCACTCTCTTTAAACTCGATAAGAGCTTTGCGTATCTCCTCCATGTCGGCGAAGTTGGCACTTGCTGTATTGTTTCTGAGAACAATGCCTTTGATGTTGTTGTCGGAAGAGGCTTTCTTGATATTGTTGAGCAACTGACGTAACGAGATACTGTTACTTGTGTTGTTCGACATGACGGACGAGAAGTCTATTGTCTCTGTCTTGATGTCGGAAACAGCAGTCGACAAGTCGTATGCCAATATACTGTTTGGCATTACGATGGTGTTTGACTGACCAGAAGAGGCTACAATGACAGCCAACATGAAGAATATCGGCAATATGGAGAGGATTATGCCTCCTGCTATGACTGCCAAAAGTGTAATGAGAAAACGTTTCATATTATTTGTATATTATAAATTAGATATTGTTTTTTTATGTACATGCAAGAATCTATTTTTTGCATCATGTACTATACATGCGTTTAGAACAGATTCATGTGGTAGTTTGTTTTTAGTACCTCACGTTTTTGCGCACACCGAAGTGTACACCTATTATAAACTCTATATTGTTCTGATTGCCATGAGGGTTTACCACTACTTTCTTCTCTTGAAACGTATATGCGTCTTGAAATGTCATAATTTCTTCTTCGAGAAAAGGTATCATGTTAAGTCGAACGGCAATGCTGAGGTTCGTTGTTCGCGATGTACGGAAGAATATTCCGCCTTCTGCGCCAAAGCCTGCGTATATGCGATTTGTCGAGTAACTCACGCTCTCATCGTCTGCCGACTCTGACATGTTGGATACAAACGACAGTGAGTTTCGCAAGAAGTGTCCTCCGGCTTTGATTCCGAAGTATGGTTTAATATCGTTCTTACCTATAAAGAGACGTCCCGTCACCGAAGCATTGAGGTCTTGATATGAAGCCTCAAATGTACCTCTGTAGTTGAGGGCCGACCAGAATTGGTCTTTGTAAGGGAATGAGTTAAGCCCTGCTTCTAAGCCTACGCCGATAGCTTCCGTCGGCATAAACATACCATCGAGCGCAGCGGCAAAACCTATGGATGCCACATCAGGAAACGACACTTCGTCATCTGCACGACCTATGCCCAATGGCGCACTTATGCCCAAACGACCTGCCACATACACCTGATGTTCGCCAAGTGATAATTTCTTACTTGACTTTGCAGCCTCTACCGACATCGAAACAACGACGGCTATTGTCAACAATAGTATCTTCTTCATAATCGCAAAAGTAATGATTTTATCTTTCTTTTTGTCTTTCGTCATTGAAATGAAGACAATTAAAACGACTTCTAAATTGTGAGACCAAATAAAGTTGCTACATTTGTCGCACGTTTACTTAAAAGAAATAATCACGATATGGAAAAGACATGGCGATGGTTTGGCAAGAAAGATAAGATAACTCTTT
>CALAUL010000039.1 GCA_937892255.1 uncultured Bacteroidales bacterium
ATGACGAAAAAGTCGAAGGGTTAAGGGCTTTGGTATAGCTTTAGTAGGTAGATGGCAGGGAGGAAGTAGCAGTTTGGTAGGTGTCGAAAGGAGAGGAAAATCGGTTTTGGAGTTGAAAAAAGAAAAATAGGTGTTTGATGTTAGACGTTGGGGAGGACAGAGTGTTGAAAGGGAATGCTGATGAGTGTATGTGCCATCTTGTTTTGAGGAGGGAGGTTATGTTGAAAGGTGTTTTTTATTGAAGTAAAGAAGTGTTTTTGCTGTGATATGAGGAAATTTAAATGTTTTTTTTGTTTTTGTTGCGTTGTAAGTTGTTTATAGTCAGGTGTTTTGTTTGTTGTGATATAGGTATGCAACAAATGATACGTATAAAAGAAACAAAATAGAATGGTGGAGAGAAGGTTTTTTGATATTTTTGCATGCAGATGACAATTCGATTTTGCGGTGGGGATAATTTGGATATCATGTTATTGAAATAAGCGAATTGCATTGTTGTTGTAAGCTACATTTTCTGATGGTGCAAAATGGTAGTGTACTGCTGCGAAGCAAAGGAAGGTGTAGCGTTTTGGAAAAAGGATTGTGGTTAGTACGCAATTGATATATTAAGGTAAATAGGTTTTAAATTAAGTGCAATCCTGTTTTCAACGGAAAAGAGGGTGCACTTTTTTATTTAGAAAGTTGTTGTTCCGGCATGAAAATTTAGAAGCTGTTTGGACCTCGATTTGATAATGTTTGGGAATATTTTCGACAAGCCAAATAGGCAAGGTTTGCATATAAAAAATTCAGTACAACTTCTTATCTTTGCGATGCATTTAAATTACGATATATGATACGTTGTGTGTATTTGTTTTTGCTTGTTTTTATAGTTGTCTCGTGCAAGTCAAATGAGGGATATAAGACAAATAAAGGTTTTGTCTTCGGTACTACTTACACGTTTATCTATAAGAGCGATGAGGATTTGAACGAAAAGGTCATGGAGCGACTGAAGCTCTACGATAAGTCGTTGTCGACATACAATAAGTCGTCGTTGATAAGCAAGGTGAATAGAAATGAAGAGGTAGATGTCGATACATTTTTTACAAAGGTCTTCCGCAAGGCGGAAGAGATATATTCCATGTCGGGCGGAGCTTTCGACATAACGGTAAAGCCACTAAGTACGTTGTGGAAGTTTGACGGACAGCGTCATGATACCATAACCGTAGAGCAGTATGAGGCACTTATGAGGGTTGCGAAGGATAGTTTGTCGGCATTTGTCGGAATGGATAAAGTGCGTCTTGAGGGGACGAGAGTAGTTAAGGTGGATAATAGGGTACAGCTCAATGCCAATGCGTTGGCAGAGGGGTGTGGGATAGACTTGGCAGCGTCGGTCTTAGATGAGTATGGCGTTACGGACTATATGGTAGAGATAGGAGGCGAGTTGCGTTTGAAAGGACGTAATCCGAAGGGTGAGCGTTGGCGAATAGGCATAGATAGTCCGACAGAAGAGAATGAGATATGGAACAGACAGTTGCAGAGAGTAGTGAGTCTGACGGATTGTGCCGTATCGTCATCGGGAGGATATAGGCAGTATATATGGCGAGAAGACGGACAGCGACTATCGCATATCATAGACCCGAGGTTGGGCGTTCCGGTGCAGTCAGAGATAATGAGTGTGACGGTAGTAGGGCCGAATACCATGACAACAGATGCCCTTGCAACGACATTTACCGTCGTGGGCATAGATAAGACACAGCAGATGATGCAGACCCTCGAAGACATAGAGGTGTATGTCATATATTCAGACGACAACGGTCAGATGAAAGAAGTGGTATTTGGCAAAAATAACTATGGCCTTGTAGAGCAGATAAAAACGGAAAAGTAAAGTATTAAAAAAATAAAAAATATAGCAAGCATAGATTATTATTCATATTTTTGTGCGAAATATAATATTTCAATTCATATCACATGTCATTCATAGAAGATAAAATAGCTTCGGACGGACTAACATTTGACGATGTATTGTTGATTCCGGCTTATTCAGAGGTACTTCCGAGAGAAGTCAGCCTATGTTCAAATTTCTCAAAGAACATCAAACTCAACACTCCTATTGTTTCTGCAGCGATGGACACAGTTACAGAGGCTCGTTTGGCTATAGCCATAGCACGAGAGGGCGGTATCGGTGTTATTCATAAGAATATGTCGATAGAGGAGCAGGCTAAGCAGGTTGAGATAGTTAAACGTGCCGAGAATGGCATGATATATGACCCGGTGTCAATAGAGAAGACAAAGACGGTAGGCGATACATTGAAGTTGATGAAGGAGTACAAGATTGGAGGTATTCCTGTTGTTGATGAGTTTGGTTATTTGGTTGGTATTGTTACAAATCGCGACTTGCGTTTTGAGAGAGATATGAATAAGCCTATCGACCAAGTGATGACAAAAGAGGATCTTATAACAACAGATCAGACGACTGACTTGGAGAAGGCGGCAGAGATACTTCAGCACTATAAGATAGAGAAGCTTCCTGTTGTGGATAAGAACAACAAGCTCGTCGGTCTTGTGACATATAAGGATATAACAAAGGCAAAAGATAAGCCTATGGCTTGCAAGGACGCAAAGGGTCGTTTGCGTGTCGCTGCCGGCGTAGGTGTTACGTACAATACTTTTGAGCGTATAGAGGCATTGGCAAAGGCAGGTGCCGATGCTATCGTTATAGATACAGCACACGGACACAGTCGCGGTGTGATAGAGACATTGAAGAAGGCGCGTGAGTTGTATCCAGATATCGACTTGGTGGTAGGTAACATAGCAACAGGTGCTGCTGCATTGGCTTTGGCTCAGGCAGGGGCAGACGCAGTGAAGGTAGGTATCGGTCCGGGTTCGATATGTACTACACGTATCATTGCCGGTGTAGGTGTGCCGCAGTTGTCGGCTATCTATGATGTGGTGAAGACACTCAAAGATAATGGCTTTGGACATATACCTGTCATTGCAGATGGCGGCATGCGTTATTCGGGTGATTTGGTTAAGGCTTTGGCTGCCGGTGCAAGTTCGGTGATGTGTGGTTCGCTCTTTGCAGGTACAGAAGAGTCTCCGGGTGACACTATCATATACAACGGACGTAAGTTTAAGTCATATCGTGGTATGGGTTCGTTGGAGGCAATGCAGAAAGGCTCTAAAGACCGTTACTTCCAAGATGCAGAAGATGACGTTAAGAAACTCGTTCCAGAGGGTATCGCAGCACGTGTTCCTTATAAGGGTTCGTTGTTTGAGGTTATCTATCAGCTCATCGGTGGTATCCGTTCTGGCATGGGGTATTGCGGAGCTTCTACTATAGAGCAATTGCATGACGCTAAGTTTACACGTATCACAGCGTCAGGAATGCAGGAGAGCCACCCACATGATGTGGCTATAACGCAAGAAGCCCCTAACTATTCTCGATAGACAAGGGTTATATAAGTAAAGTTGTATTTAGGGTGGTATGCAGATGATGTATGCTACCCTATTTGTTGGTGTGTAGTATATATGTAGCCGGGTATATACGACAGACAAGAGCCTGTTTGAGGTCAAGAAGTCTCATGATATGGAAACATTAGGAGCGTGATGAAAGATAGATGCTACAAAACTATTAGAATCATAAATAATAACAATTAAAATGTAGTTAAAAGTTGAAAATATAGAGACTATTTTGTAATTTTGCGTCGTATATACATTATTATCAATATTATGAGAAGAATTTTACTTTGTATTTCGATACTTGAGGTGAGTCTGTTAGTTTCGATAGGTACATTAGCACAGGAGAAACTCAAAGGTAACGATCTAAAGAAGTATAAAACAGCGTTGTCGTATGCTCACGGAACGAATAACAAGATGGCTATCAAGTTATTCAAAGAGTTGTATGATACATATCCTAATGATATAAATGTGGCGTATAACTTAGGATTGTGTTATATGAACATGGGCGGAAATCCGGATTCAGCATTATATTATTTGTATAAAGTAGATGAGTTGGATACAGAAGAGTGGTCTGATTCACGTAGTGAGTTGTATATAGCAATCGGACGTAGTTATCAATTGGCATATAAGTACGACGAAGCATTGAAGATATACGATACAATAGAGAAGAACGACGTGGAAAAAGAGTGGGCAGATATGTTGAAACACGAGAGGGAAATATGTCACAATGCCATCATGTTTATGCAAACACCTGTAAAACTCGAAGTCAGAGAGATAGAGGGTGACATAAACACCAAATACAATGATTATAGACCAGTCTTGTCGCTCGACCAGCAGACAATGATTTTCACATCGAGAAGGGGCAGTGGTCGTAGCAGAGACTTTGAGGACGGTCAGTTTGAAGAGCAGATGTACATCACCAAATACAAAGATGGAGCATGGAGCACCCCTCGTTCGTTGAGCAACATGTTTGAAGAGAGCAATTTGCAAGAATCGGCTACATGTCTTACAAACGACGGGACAGAGCTATATGTCGTGCGCAATGGTAATCTGTATGTATCGAAGTACGATACAGAGACACGCGAATGGCAGATGGCAGAAGAGTTGCCCGAAGGTATCAACACGCAGTATGAGGAGAACTTCGTATGTGTGACAGAAGACGGACAGCAGATGTTCTTCTCGTCAAACAGACCCGGAGGAAAAGGAGGATTTGACATATATCGTTGCTATCGTCTTCCAAATGGCAATTGGGCAAAGCCTTTGAATATGGGCGATGCCATCAATACGGAGTATGATGAGGACAGCCCGATAATGCACCCAACAAAGTCTATCTTGTATTTCAGTTCGACAGGACACAATACAATGGGCGGATATGACATCTTCTACACTCCGGAAAACCCAACCGACAGTTCGTTTACTGCAGTTGTGAACATCGGTTATCCTATCAATACCCCCGAAGACGATATGTACTTCATACCTACAGCACAAAAGGATATGGCGTATTATGCAAGTGTCAAATGGGACAAGGACAGCAAAGAGTCATCTAATGGCTTCGACATCTTTGAGGTGGAGTACGATGAACCGGAAGTTGACAAGATGGCTATCATCAGTAGCGTGGTGATGTCTGACGACGTGACGGGAGTACGTATCATCGTAGAGCAAAACGGAGAACAGATAGGACGCTTTGTTCCAAATAGAAAGACAGGTCGTTTCGTTGCTATAGTTGAGGCAGGAGGAGAATATGTTGTCACTGCTTCAGATGGCAACTACAATATGACACGCACCGTGACAACGAATACCGGCAATTCGTACAACAAGTCGGGCGAGTTGGTTGAGATAGGAGCTTTTGATTTCAGAGCACCTGAGAGTGTAGCGGAAGAAGGTTTGACGGTGGTAGCTCTGCCAAGAGAGGAGAATCAAACAGCAAAGACAGAAGAGACAGCAAAGAGTTTGCAACAAGTTGTCAATGATGATGACAAGGTATATTACACCGTTCAGTTCATGTCGTTGCGTAAGCCATGTTCGATGGACAACATTTGCAAATTGGACAGTACACAGGTTATGGAATTTGTCTACAAAGATGGCTGGTATGTATATTCGTACGGACGATTTGAGAGCGTAAAAGAGGCAAACAAGGTTAAGCGCGATATTATCAAATCAACGTATTATGATGATTCGTTTGTGAGAAATATTAATAATTATAAGAAGTTCTTAAAGTAAGACACTTATGTTGAATGGAAAATTAATGTATCTAAGAGCAATGGAGCCACAAGATGTGGAATTGCTTTACGAGTGGGAAAACGACCCGCATGTGTGGGTGGCAGGTACAAATACGAAGCCATTGTCAAAGTCGGATATTCAGGCATTTGTAGACCATACAGATTTAGATATTTATCAGACAAAGCAGTTGCGTCTGATGATAGTAGAGAAAGCTACAGATATAGCTGTCGGATGTATAGACTTGTTTGACTTCGATCCGTTCAATATGCATGGAGGAATAGGCGTCTTGGTATGTGAGCAGTATCGCGGAAAAGGTTTTGCCAAGGAGGCGATAAAAGTCTTTTCGCAGTATCTTTTCGACACGTATGCTATTCATACCATAGGAGCAACGATGGCGGCCGACAACGAAGTGAGTCAGGGACTTTTCGAGGCTTGTGGCTATCAGTATTGCGGCATCAGAAGAGGTTGGCTTCGAAGAGGCGATAAGTTCTTAGATGAGGTGGTTTATCAAAAGATGAATAAGTAACAGATTCTCTTTTCGCAGATATCTTCCCGATTTGTCAGATGTAACAAGTTGGGATTTTTTATATCTATGAAGGGAAAGAGAATTTTAATTTATGCCCGAAAATATAAAATTATGACAAATGTGTCATCTCGTTTTGTCTTTGTATAATTCATTTGAATTTTTGTATTACGCTGAAGAAAATACCGAAAAAACGAAAAAAAGTGACAAAAAAATTTGCTTTTTTTTTTTTTTTTAGCTTTGCGGCACCTAAAAATAAAATCTATGAAGTTGGGTTTGTATTGTTTGGAATTGTTAGAGCAGAAAAGGAGTTTTTCTTCTGCCAAGGTGATATGAATATTGTTCTTCTTATGCCACTTGATTCCTTTATTGTATTGATTCCCACAGGAATGGAAAGATTTTCAAAATGATAAATAATAATAACTATGAAGAAAACAATTTTATTTTTGATAGCAATCCTACTTATTCAGGGAGTATTGGCTTGGTTTAATGTGAAATATGTTATGACGGAAGAGTACTTCGCTACAATGTTTGGAGTAAGTGCTGACGATTCCGCAGTAGAGCAGATGGTGGAAGTGTCTCGAAATCCTGTGTTCCAAATTATTCAGGTGGTTTTTAGTACTATAGCTGTATTTGTCAGTATTTTATTTAATGCATTAGTAGTCTTTGTAGGTTATTACCTTTTTGCAAAGCAGTCATTTTTAGATGTGTTCAAAGCGGTCGTTGTAGCAACGTGGGTAGCTGTAATAAAAACTGTTACAATGGTGGTTAATTTTATATTTATTAATCCTCCGACGTCTACCATTGAAACGAATGTTGTGCCTTTCTCTTTGGCATCGTTCTTTGATATCAACAAACTAGATCAATGGATGGTGACACCATTGTCAGTAGTGAATATTTTTGAAGTGCTCTACATCTTGGTTCTCTCTTACGTACTTAGCAAGAATCTCAAGCAGTCGTTTGGAACGAGTAGCAAGGTAGTACTTTGTTCGTATGGGTTGGTGACACTCTTATATATTGTTGGATTAACATTATTCAGTGTATATGCAACGAAGTAAGATAATAGCGATATCACTCTTTTCGTTTATCGGTCTTTTGGTAGTAGCAGGAGTAGTGATGATATGTGTGTTGCTGTCAACACCGGCAGAGAAGGTCAATTACGATTATTCGGGACTATACGTGAGTCAGGCAGAGAGTGATACACTCACATTTGAAGAACAGATACAGACAGAGGAAAAATTGCTAGTGATATTTATGCGTCCAAAGTGTATCTATTGTACTATGGAACTAAACACCTTGAATAAGCTTGAATTACCTAATCTGACACTTGATATAGTATCGCCTGTGTCACAGAAAGAAAATGAGGAGCATCTAAAAGATATTCCGCAAGAGAAATTGAAAGACCTGAAATATGTTCATGATGTTGATTTTAGTTGGCATAACAGATTTGACATTCAGGTCTATCCGATAACAATGTATTTTGAAAACGGAGTGCTGCAGTGGAAACGTGTAGGATATTTCAAATTGAATGAAGTCCTCAACGAAAAATAGAAAAAATTGAATAATAACCATATTGTCAGTCCTATAATAAGGTAATTGACAAAATAAGAACAAAAGAACTATGATACAAATAAACAATCTTACAAAGAAATTCGGAGAAAAGGAAGCAGTTAACATTGCTAATTTGCATATTGCAAAAGGTGAGTCGGTAGGTCTTGTCGGCAACAACGGAGCAGGTAAGACGACGCTTTTTCGTTTGGCGTTGGACCTCTACCAGGCTACTACGGGCGAAGTGTTGAATCACGGACTCAACGTAGCCAAGAGCGAGGACTGGAAGAGCATGACGGCGGCATACGTTGACAACGGTTTCCTTATAGAATTCTTGACACCTGAGGAGTACTTTTATTTCCATGGTGAAGTGCGAGGCCTTGATCGTAGTGAGGTGGATCGACGTCTTGTTCGCTTTGAGAAATTTATGAATGGCGAGATACTTGGACAAAAGAAGTATATCCGCAACTTCTCATCGGGTAACAAGCAGAAGATAGGCATCATAGCGGCATTCCTTGCAGAGCCTGACATCATTATACTTGATGAGCCTTTTAACTTTCTCGACCCATCATCGCAGATAGAGATAAAGCGCATCTTGATGGAGTTCAACCAGCAGAAAGGAACAACGACGCTTATTTCAAGTCACAATCTTGACCATATAGTAGACGTTTCGAGTCGCATATTGCTAATGGAGAATGGACAGATACTTAAAGACATCGACAACAAGAACGGTGAGGCAGTAGCGGTGTTGAATACATATTTCGAGACAAAATGATAGTGTAATAAAAAGATGTAGAAGATGTTAAAAACATTATTTACTCATAAGTATTTAAGCCTAAAGCGAAGTAACTATTTTGATGGGACTATGATTGCCAAATTGGTCAAAATGTTAATTGGTCTCATGTCCGTGGCTTATGGTTTGGCAATAGGATTATTTGTGGATTTGTTTTTGAAAGAGATAGCCCCGAATACGCCTATATCGGAGTCATTCTTTTATTTTTCGGTGTTGTACTTTTCGTTTGTGCTATGTGTTCAAATGTTCATGATAAAATCTGATGTGTATGACGTCATGCCATACTATTGTCTTCCGATAAAGAGAAATGTAGTCATGGCACTCGGAGTGTTGTCAAAGACACCTGCTGCGTTCGACTATTTTACATTGTTTTTCTATTTGGTCATCTGTTCAAAGTTTGCATATAGTGGAATATTGGCTGGGGGCGATGTGGTGTGTTATACCATCATGGCATTCTTTGTCTCTATATTGGTAAGCACATCTGTCCGATTATTCAAGACATTAGGCTCGTTACTTTTGTTGATAGCCTATATAGTGAGCATGTTGTGCGTTTCCTATATGTTGTTTCGTATAGATATATCGCTTATAGCACAGATATTAAGCAACCGTCTTGTGGCGTTGATGTTGATAGTAGTCTTGCCTATTGTAGCGTATATAATTATTCGGTTGCAGTATCGTCGAGAGTTCTATGGTACGTTGGAAGGAGCGACAAAGGCAAAGAAAGTATCTGTTTCTGTTGCGGGAATAAAGAACATTTCGCCATATCTTAGATTTATGCTTTTGATGTTTATAAGAAACAGGACCTTTATGTGGGTCGTGCTTTTCTTATCGTTGATGGCAGGAAGTTATCTTTTAACTGGAATAATTAAAGGTGTTAATGTGTATATGGTTCCTTTTTGGAGTATGTTTTTATTTGGTGGAGCATTTGCCTTTTCAAGTCCTATAATAGTTCATATTTCACACTATTTCGATGGCTTGTATGTTGGCTGTCCGTCGTTTGTAAGGAACCTATTACAGCAGATGTATAAGATGTATTCGATAATGGGACTGATATTGGCTGTTGTGTTTGCGATAGTTACCGGCAAGTATTTTCTTGTGATGGCATTATATCTGTTTGCTGTCGGAGTAACGGGAATGATTGGCATCTATGGCAATAGATATGCATCTAAACGTACAGATTACTTCAAGTCGGCCAATAAAGGGGGACAGCTCGATATGCGAGTTACGCTAATAAACATGTCGTCATTCATATTTTATATACTTGCAACGTTTGGTTTTGTTTATCTTGAGGAGTGGTTGTTCAGCTCTATATTTTCGATTGTAGGGCTGATATTGATAGGCATACATAGAGTATTGATAGATAATACCAACAAGGCGTTCATGAAAAGAAGATATGAGAATATGGCAGGATTAAGAGGGGATAAATAACGAGAAAAAGATACATTGATGAGTCAAAAAATCATTGTTTTTGCCTATTAAGAATGATTTGAGAAGTCAGAATAAATAAAACCATGTACAAACATTTATTTAGACATTTATATCTCTCGATTCGCAGAAGTTCATCGTTTGAGAATATGGTGATAGCAAAAAGTCTATCGCTATTAAAAGCAATGATTATGATTGTTATTTTCATTGCTGTGGGTTTTGTAATTGATGAGATATTGTTTGAAATAGGTGTAGATGATTGGGCAGGAATAATAGTTGGAGTCATAGGAGTGGGATTTATTGCAGATTTTTGTTATCGCTTTTGGGAAGTTGACAACAAATTGATGTTCTTTAGCGGATATGCGACTTTACCTATATCGAGGCGAAAGATGCTTTGGCTTTCGATATTGCTAAATGTAATGTCTGAAATAAATTTCGCGGGGGTATTGCTATTTTGTCCCACATTGATTCATGCATCGTTGGAAGGATTGATAACAACGCTTCATACATGTCTTTTTGTATCGATGATATTTGTTTTGGCATTGTTTAATAATGCGGTTGTCAATTACCTAAAGAGTTTTGACACAAATGCTATGATGCTACGAGCCGGAGTGGCATTTGTGCTGTATTTATCGTTGGGTTATCTATTGGTAAAGAGTGACAATGGAGAATTTTTGTCTATCTCTGCTATAGTTTTACTTGCAATTGTATTATTAATAGCGGTTGTTGGTCTTGCAATAGAGTATAGCAATGCAAAGAAGATGTTTTATAATCTGTCGGGAGCGGCTCCGGTAAAAGTATCTTGGAGTTTTTTGCAAGGCAGAGGAAATATGTTTCCGATACTATTATATTTACGACAAAAAGGAGTGATATTTTGGTTTTTTCATGTATTGATTTCATGTGTTATGTTATTATTACTTTGTATGAGAGAAGATACATCTATAAAATCCATATTGTTTATTGTATCGCTCTTTTCTTTAATGAATATTTTAGCATTTGTTTTTAGTCCTTTTACGATCAACGCATCTGAGTATTTGGACGGGTTGTTGACAGCGGAAAAGCAATTTGTGAAGCGAATGTTGTATGTTTATGACCGTATTTTTTCTGTATCATCGGTAATCATTGCAACTATCTTGGCGTTGTTAATGCGGGAATATTTGTTAGTCTTTTCTTTCTTGATATTCTCGATTATGGTTGTAGTTCCGCTATTGAGCTTTGATGTCTTTTTGATAACGCGAAACCGTATGTATTACACTAAAACAGGTGGGTCAAGGAAGTTTGATATAAAGGGGCAGTTATTTAGAATATCGATTTATTCAATTTTTATCGCTTTGGCCTGTATACGTCTTTATTTTGGGAATAATGTTCTGTGTACCATAATGTTGTTGATTAGCATTGTTGGCCTTATTCATAGGCAGAAGATGTTTGATTTTGCATCAGACAGATATTGGAAGAACAGACATAAGATACTAGAAAGGATGAGAGAAGGGTAAGGTTATAAATGAAATAGAAGATTTTATAAAAACTATGTATAAACATTTATTCAGACACATATACCTCTCGCTTCGCAGGAGTGCCTTTTTCGAGGGTACTATGATAGTAAAGACGTTAAAAACGATAGGGGCATTGTTTTTGTTGATGTATGTCATTGCGTCGGGCTTTGTCGTTGACAATGTATTATTTCAGATAAAGCCACAGAATATAGCGAGTGTTGTATGTTGTATTATGGGGTTTGGCTTTATTGCAGATTTCATTTTAAGGCTCTGTCTTGTCAAGAATAAACTTTACTTCATTAGTGGCTATGCTACATTGCCTATTTCAAGGAGAAAGATGCTTTGGCTTTCGGTGTTTCTCAATTCGTTGTCGGTATATAATGTGCTTGGGGTAATACTGCTTGCTCCGACGCTTTTTCATATTGTCGCTTCGTCGCATCAAGCGTTTGTTTTCTTGTTGATGATATTGACGTTGGCACTCTTCAACGGTGCAGTTGTAAGAGCTATAAAGTCGTTTGAAACAATAGCAAAGGTGTTGAGCGGAGGAATAGCCATTGTGATGTATGCATTGTTAGGGTATGGCTTGCT
>CALAUL010000040.1 GCA_937892255.1 uncultured Bacteroidales bacterium
TTACCTTCATTTGCGTTATATTTTTTAAGCCACAAAGATAAGAAGAATATAAAAAGCTATTTAAAATTTTATCGAATAGTTTATTATTCCTGATTCGAATCATAACTTTCGGCTTCTTTAAGATCGCTTTTTTGCCCTATTTTTATTCATCTTTTTTTAAAATAGCCCACTATTATCTGCAAAATAGCAAATTATAATATAATTATAAACGCTTCTCAAATATGCTCGAAATAAAATTCAAACAGTTTCTAAGACACTATTTTAATAATAATGTAAATTACTTCTTACAAACAGGAAGCTTATCCAACCTATAAAACAACACATACAACATGTATCATCTAATAATAGCACAAAATTCACTCTATAAAAACACTCATGGTGCGCACTATATGCGCACCAAATGTATATATCACCTTGCATTTTTCAACAAATCACCCAAAGAAAATGCCATACGAAAATTTACAGACTGAAATTCCTCATTGTAAAACGAAACAAATGCAGTAGTTCGTAAAACTAATAGTATCTGTCCAAGTCCATATCCTATCTCAGTATATACATCATCTTTAGATATAACAGCAGTCTTAAAATGTAGTTCCTCGGTATACAACCAATTTCTAAAAATAGGTATCTTCTTTATCAATAGAGACTGTGTCTGATAATGCGCAGATAGTTTGATGTACCAATCGTTGGTACTCATCTCATAAGGTTTAAATGTCACAAAGCCATTATATCCCGATGCAACACGAGCCAAACCAAAGACCTTGTCACTTCCTTCAAAATGTTGCCATGTAGCAAATCCATTATTCTTATTATTGAGTATAACACCTGCTTCTGCATCCCAATTAAAACAATCGGTCATGGAAAAGGTCTTCTTTCGTGTCAACGACCAATTGAGATGTACAAAGTCGGTATTCCCGGCTATTGCACTGACACCTTGTGTGACAGAAAAGCCTATGGTTGGAAAAGCAGAGCCCACAATCTTACGTGTTCCCTCTGTCGTTGTATAGTATTTTAGGCGAGGTGTATATCTTATGCCAAGTTGTGCCGTTGCTTGTTTGTATGGAGCAAGATCCTGTTCTGATACATATCTGTTTACCACTTCATTGGGTTTAAAACGACGTTTTGGTCTGAATATTGAGAAGTTGCAATGATTTTCAACGCTACTATATTCATCGACATGAAAGTTAACATCTAATTCCAATCCCCATACCGGTGACGAAGTGTAATCGAAATGCCAATACTTA
This sequence comes from uncultured Bacteroidales bacterium, assembly GCA_937892255.1. Taxonomy (GTDB): domain Bacteria; phylum Bacteroidota; class Bacteroidia; order Bacteroidales; family Marinilabiliaceae; genus W3P20-009. The sequence goes on from CALAUL010000040.1 coordinate 1,245, forward strand.
TCACGTGCAAGGGTCTTGAAGTTACGTTTGGTAAATAACGAAATGAGTGAATTATTAAGCCATGTATCACCCTTAGTGCCCTTCCAATCTACATAACCATTACCTCGTTTGACAGTCAGATGATGTGAACCCAATGTAGCACCTGCCTTCAGTTCATACCAAAATTCCTTATCACTGAAGGCATATCCTCCCGTTCCTCCTAATTGCAAACGTAGTCTGTTTCTTTCGTAGCCGAGAGTCAGTTTCTGCTCCAATGCAAAACCAGTCACAGGATGGTAAAAAGCAACAGAAGGATTAAGACCTGATAACGAAAGGTCTAATCTCTTACCTATCTTCCAAGTAGGATTAACAAGATATGTCAATGGGTTAGGTTGATCTACGACAATATAACGAACACCCGACTGTCGTTGCATTTCACTATTAAGACTCTCTGACTCTAAATCTGATAGTCCCATAGGTCGCAAACTCTCCCAATCATGACTGGTAATATCTATCTTACCACTATCGACAATGAAGTATTTGTTCTTTGTCGTTATCTCCAGTCCATTGGATACAGAGTCAAGTTTCGATAGTAGTCTTTTGCTATAACGAACACCCTTTACCATATCTCGTCGCGTCAACTCCTCTTTCTTTAGGATAGACATAAGTCTCTTTGACATTGCAACTTTTTCATGTGTATCTGAGTGTTTGACGATGGTATATGTATGTTGTTCGACATATTCTGCCTTGCCTTTCACACCTAATAGCGAGATATCAACGTCGTATACTTGTAGTTTCATCAAGTTGACATCATCTGCCACCTTTACAAACTGCTGCTCGACACTGACAACTCCTATTGCTGTTTGAATCTTCAAGTTTACATAGCTCAACTGCCAAGAGTAGTCATCTATACATATCACTCCGTCAAAGAGTTGTTTGCTTCTAACACGCGGAATAACTCGTATACCATATACTCCATCAGATGTAAGACTGTCTACAAGTTCAAATTTATAATATGCATGTGCATTCTTTGACAACGGAGATATGATAATATCGTCGGAAGAGGTATTGTAGAGATTAAAGTTAAAATATTGCAATGAGAAATCCTTTCCTAACAGCTCATAAGGAATAGAATTTTGTTCGCTTATTATCGTTTGCTTATAGTTATTAGGGGTATTGTACTCCATGAAACTGAAAGTCTCAAGGACATAGGCATAGTTCGTTTCGGGACAACGGTTGCCTAAGTTATGTTGTATAAGAGAAGGTATATTAGAAAAGACGACACTTCCGCGAAGATATGAGTTAGCCTCATAATGCTCAATACCATTCAAATGAAGCGGAGCACATACAATAGCCTTACGCATTACAGACTCTGCATCATAACGTGTCTCTGCCTTGCCTTTTCCAAAGGTAAAGAGAAACATCAATATGAATAAGTACGATACTTGTCTCATTATCTATTTACGTCCGAAGTCTGCCGGTATCTCTCCCCATTTCTCTGTTGGCCATTTGATAATGGGAACTCTGAAATCATTATTTGCAAGCCAAGCTTCTGCCCTTCGTACAACATCGAAGAGTTCGGCTGTGAATGGTGTATATTCCAATTTTGTGCGACATTGTCCGCTTTTCACCCAGTTGATGGCTATACGGGAGTCGCTATATATAATCACATTGTCAATACCCTCTTTATACAATAGAGCCAAAGCATGTACTATGGCCAGAAACTCGCCTATATTGTTTGTGCCAAGTTGAAACTGCTTGTGGAATATTTCCTTATTGTCCCACAGCGATACGCCTCTGTATTCCATTTTACCCGGATTGCCCGAACAAGCTGCATCGACGGCTATGCTCATGCGTACAACTTCATCTGCCGACGATACATCGGTCTCAGTGTCTTTTCCCTGTGGCTGATAACCTTCGGCGAAACGTTGTTCTGCTTCCTCTAATGTCGTAAAGCTTTTATAGAGTGGATTTTTATAACCATATACCTGTGCCTTTGCTTCCTCCCACGTGGTAAAGATTCCTGTCTTGCGACCATTCCACACTACGTAATATTTCTGCTTTTTCTGCGCCATACGCACCTCTCTATTTAAAAGCTATCTATCAACGACGTCAAGTTGCTTGTAAACAGCTTCACCGAGATAGCAAGAAGTATTATTCCGAAGAACTTTTTTAGGACATATATTCCTCCTTGACCCAATATCTTCACCAATCTATCCGTAGATTTGAGCACCAAGAATACCACAAGCATATTGAGCAAAAGGGCGATAACGATGTTTATGGTGTCAAACTCTGCGCGCAATGACAATATAGTGGTAAAACTTCCCGGTCCGGCTATCAACGGAAATGCAACAGGTACTATAGACGCACCGGTGGGTGAATCTTGCTTAAATATCTCCACTCCCAAGACCATCTCAAAACCCAATGCAAAAAGGACAAACGAACCGGCTACGGCAAACGAATTGATGTTTACTCCGAAAAAGCCAAGCATAGCTTCTCCTAAAAACATGAAAGCCAACAATATGACACTGCTGACTACCGTTGCTTTCATTGCATTTATCTTGCCTCCTTTTTCTTCTATCGATACAAAGATGGGAAGCGACCCCAATATGTCTATTACGGCAAAAAGTATAGTGAACGCCGAAAAGACATGCAACAAGTTAAAGTGCATGGGAAATAATGTTTATGTTTCCTTCTACAAGCGCAAACGCACACCGCCTTGCAGTATACCCATAGTGCCAAAACCGGCCTCCATAAATACAGCCAAGTTGTTCCCAACCTCTACGCCTATCGGCGAGATCTGGAATGCTGCGTATTTCTTCGACTCTTCATAAGAGATAGCTTCACCCATATCGCCCTTGAGCTTTATGATTGTCACACCGCCTGCCAATCGCGAATAGACATTGACAAAACGTGTTGATATCCAAGCCTTCTTGATATTCAACATTATGCTGTTGTGCGATATCTCCTGTGTAGAAAAAGTCGAAATGCCAATACTTCCAATTGACGTATCAAGTGTATAACCTGCTTGCTGCGAGATCTGTGAAAAGGTATACGACAATCCTATTGCAAATTTCTCTGTCAGACGTAGGTTGAAGTTCGCATTAATGGCTCCCCATTTCTCAGCATCATCAAATGAATTGAAATTCAACTCATCTGTTTCTATCTCGTACATATCTTTGATGATTCCCGTTGCCGGAGCAAAACCGTAGCTTGCTGTTATCTCCAGACGGTCTATCTGTGCCATTGCTGTCTCTGCAAACATTGCGACAACAGCCATCAAAAGGATAATTTTTTTCATATCTATATGTATTGCATTTGTGATTATTGTCTCTTTGCCCTGACGATACCTCGCGATGATGTCTTGACGAAATCTAATACTATCTTACGCAAATCGTTATCTTCCATCTCTGCTTCTATAGCCTCTACTGCTTGCGATGTATTCATCTTATTCTGATACAAATATCTATATATCTTCTGTATCGTTGCTATCTGATCTTCATCGAAACCACGACGCTTCATACCTACAAGGTTAAGACCACAGAAACATGCGGGTTCGCGACCTACAGTCACAAACGGAGGCACATCTTGTCCGAGTCTTGAACCTCCCTGTATCATCGCATAACTACCAATACGGGTAAACTGATGTACCAACGAACCGCCACCTACTACTGCGCAATCAAATACCTCAACTTCACCTGCAAACTGACAAGCATTAGAGACGATAATGTTATTACCAAAGACACAATCATGTCCCAGATGTACGTATGCCATAAGAAGATTATTCGAACCTATCACTGTCTTACCTTTCGACGCTGTGCCTCTATTTATCGTCACACACTCACGTATAGTATTATTATCGCCCAACTCACATGTTGTCTCCTCTCCTCTGAATTTCAAATCCTGAGGTACAGCTCCTATCACAGCATGAGGAAATATGCGATTATTCTTTCCCATACGAGTACCTTCACATATTACTGCTCCACTCATTATCTTACAGCCATCTCCTATAACGACATTTTTCTCTATCGTCACGAAAGGTCCTATCTCTACGTTTTCTCCTATTTGTGCGTCCGGGTGTATAGAAGCTAATGGTTGACTCATCTTATTATTTGTTTATTATTCTATGTTTAAAGGTATTTTTTTATTATCTCACGAGCAAATGCTGTATTCGAGCCATGTCCCGACTTGGTAGCAATAATTCGGCCTTTTATTGGTTTTCCTACCAATGCCAAGTCGCCTATCATATCAAGCAATTTATGACGTGCCGCCTCATTGCAGTATTTCAAATCATTTGCATTCAAGACTCCCGATGGATGTATGGTTATCTCATCTTTACCCATCATTCGTGTCAACTCCTGACGTTGTTCTTCAGTAAGATCTTGCTCTACGAATACTATTGCATTATCGAGGTCTCCTCCCTTAATGAGCCCATGCTGAAGAAGCATCTGTATCTCATGTAGGAAGACGAATGTTCGGCAATCACATACCTCATCATAATCATCCAGACTCTCAAGCTGTGCGTATTGGTTTCCCAAACACCTAGAACCTTCAAATGCTATATTAACTTGTGCACAGAAGTACTCTTCCGGCAATGCTATGATGCGCAAGTCTTTGTCCGGCTCTTCGTAAACAAGTTTTTCCTTGATTACACAATACTCACGCTCTGCTGATTGCTCAATGATACCTACTTGTCGTATGGCGTCTACATAAGGTCTTGCCGAGCCATCAAGTATTGGCACTTCAGGACCATTAATCTCTATCTTGCAATTGTCTACTCGCAATGCACGCAATGCTGACAAGAGGTGTTCTATTGTCGAGATAGTCTCACCGTTGTCTCCCGCAAGAACTGTTCCTCTTTGTGTAAACGACACTCGTGTTGCTATAGCCTCTATTTCGGGCTGACCTTCAAGGTCGACACGCTTAAACTTGTATCCGTAATTCTCTTCTGCCGGAGATATCGTCAATGTCACGACTACTCCGGTGTGCAACCCCTTTCCCTCGAAAGTATATCTACCGCCTAATGTTGTCTGCTTTTCCAATTTGTATCGTTATTTCGGTTTTTACGACCTAATTAATATCATTTTTCTTTTGACTGCTTCACAAGATCGTCAAGTTCTTTTTTGAGTTCCGGCAATCTCTTAAAGACAACGAACGACTTCGTAAATTCACGATAATCCATATCCGGCGAACCCCATAAGTTTGCACCCTCTTTTCTAACTGTGTTATTAATTCCTGTCTGAGCACCTGCTTTAACTCCATCTGCAACTGTTATGTGGCCTGCTATTCCTACTTGTCCACCAAACATACAATTCTTTCCTATTTTTGTCGAACCTGCGACACCACACAATGCAGCCATAACGGTATTTTCTCCTACTTCTACATTATGCGCCACTTGTATGAGGTTGTCCATCTTAACACCTCTCTTTATACGTGTAGAGCCCATTGTTGCTCGGTCTATACATGTATTTGCACCTATTTCTACATCATCTTCGATGACAACATTACCTATCTGTGCTATCTTCTTATAGTTGTTGTTCTCGTCGGGCGCAAAACCAAAACCATCAGCTCCTACGACAGCTCCGGCATGTATTACACAACGTTTGCCTATGCGACATCCTTTATAAATCTTTACTCCCGCATATATTATCGTATCATCTCCTACTACTACTCCATCTCCAATATATGCTTGTGGGTATATCTTTACATTCTTACCTATCTTAGCTCCATCTGCTACATACGCAAAAGCTCCAACATACACAAATTCACCAAGTGTTGCCTTTTCACTTACAAATGAAGGCTGTTCTATACCTACTTTCTTCGGTTGCATCTGCTCATACATCTCCAACAGTTGTGCTATAGCTTGATATGCACTCGGCACTCGTATCATCGTAGCTTTCACCTCTTGCGTTGGCTGAAATGTCTCATCTACGATTATCACAGATGCTCCCGTAGTGTATACATATTGCTCATATTTAGGATTTGCAAAGAACGTCAATGTATGTTCTTTGCCCTCTTCTATCTTACTGACATTACGCACTATTGCATCAGGATTACCATCTACCTTTCCGTTCAGCAACTGCGCTACTTGTAACGCTGTAAATTCCATCTCTTAAGTATCTTTCAATTACTATATAGTAAAACTCTGCGAATATATGTAGTTTTTTTTATTTATACAAGAAAGGCTTTTGCGTATTTTATAGGTTAACATCGTTTATCATTATACAACAATGTTCATTCTTTCATCTTCAATTCATCTGTAGTATCTCTTTTTTTCCTCTACCACACACAATGAACCCATAAAACTCTTATTCATAAATAACAAAACAGCCTTTAGGGCTGTTTTGTTATTCTATACACTTTAGTTCTAAATCAATCCTCGTGCTTTGAGTTCTGCAAGATCTTCGGGAGTATCCACCGACAGACTTTCGAGTTGTGTTTTGAGAGCTTTTATCATATAGCCATTCTCCAACCAGCGCAACTGTTCCAACGACTCACAATTCTCTAAAATGCCCTTTGGCAAACGAGTTATTGCTTCCAACACATCAGCTCTATAACCATAGAGTCCGATATGGTTGAAGTACTCATGACGTAAACACCACTCCTCTTCGCTGACACCTCGCAAATAGGGAATTGGCGAACGAGAAAAATATAAGGCATTCCCGTCGGACGAGATTACCACTTTCGGTTTGTTGGGGTTAAAGAGATCTTCTTTTGCCTCAACGGGCTTGATAAGTGTTGCTATCTCCACGGCTTTATCGTCAAAAGCTCCGGCAAGAAGTTCTATCTGCTCTGGCTGTATAAATGGTTCATCTCCTTGTATATTTACCACAGCGTAAAACGACTTACCCTCTATTTCTCTAATTTTAGATAATGCTTCATAACAACGGTCTGTACCACTCGGATGTGTCTCGGCCGTCATCGTAACATTACCACCGAAAGCCTTCACTGCTGATGCAATGCGTTCGTCGTCGGTAGCGACATAGACAAGAGGAAGAATTTTCTTGGCTTGCTCATAGACACGTTGTATCATTGGTTTGCCCCCTATGTCTGCAAGTGGCTTACCCGGAAAACGTGTCGAAGCATAACGAGCAGGTATAAGACCTAAGATATTTTCAAATCTCATAAATTGCTTATAATGCAAATTCTTTTTTCAATACATCAACGTAGTCGAGTTTCTCCCAAGTGAAGAACTCAACCTCACGTTCCTCTTCCTTGCCTCCGATATTAAACTTCATCATCTTACTATATGGCTTGCGACCTACATGTCCGTACGATGCTGTTGGTTCGAAGATAGGATTCTTTAGACCGAAACGCTTAACGATAGCACTTGGACGCATGTCAAATATCGTGCTAACCTTAGTTGCTATCTCGCCATCGGTCATATTCACCTTGCTTGTGCCGTAAGTGTTAACATAGAGTCCTACAGGCTGAGCCACGCCTATTGCGTATGCTACTTGAACAAGTACTTCGTCACATACACCTGCCGCAACAAGGTTTTTCGCAATATGGCGTGTTGCGTATGCTGCCGAACGGTCAACCTTTGACGAATCTTTGCCCGAGAAAGCACCACCACCGTGTGCGCCTTTACCGCCGTATGTATCTACTATAATCTTACGGCCTGTTAGACCTGTATCACCATGAGGACCGCCGATAACGAACTTGCCTGTTGGATTGACGAAAAGTTTGTAATCGCCGTTGAAGAGTTTCTGCTGTTCCACTGGCAACTTATCACATACGCGCTTAATAAGTATCTCTTGCACATCTTTACGTATCTGCGCAAGCATTACCTCATCGTCAGCAAATTCATCATGCTGTGTTGAAACAACGATAGTATCTATGCGGTTAGGAGTATTATCATCGTTATACTCTATCGTCACTTGGCTCTTTGAGTCGGGACGAAGATATGTCATTACTTTTCCCTCACGACGGATATCTGCGAGTTCAATAAGAAGTTTATGTGCGAGGTCAATAGGCAGAGGCATGTAGTCTTCAGTATCACGACAAGCGTAACCGAACATCATACCTTGGTCACCTGCTCCCTGCTCTGACTCTTCAGCACGTTCGACACCACGATTAATGTCGGCTGACTGCTCATGAATAGCAGATAGCACTCCACACGAACCGGCATCAAATTTATACTCTGCCTTGTTGTAGCCAATACGTTCTATGACACCACGAGCTACATCTTGTACAGAGACATTACCTTTTGTTTTAACCTCACCGGCAACAACGGTCAATCCTGTTGTCACCAAAGTCTCACAAGCTACCTTTGACTCCGGGTCTTGTGCAAGGAGCGAATCAAGTATTGCGTCCGATATCTGGTCGGCCACTTTGTCTGGATGTCCTTCTGAAACAGATTCTGATGTAAAATAGTATCCCATCTTTCAATTTAAGTTAATGTATTAAACAAACGATGAGAAAAGGGGAAGAATTTTAAAAAGCTTTTTAGCACTTTTTTTGAGTGGTTGCAATTGGCAAATCCGTCCACTTTTCTTTATGGGACAAAAATAAATAATAAAAAAAACATGACAAAGGATATATCAAATTTTAACGTAAAGCGACTTAGCAAATCTCGACCATGTAATCAAATACACTAACCACAACTATATAGTAACATATAATAAAATAACACAAACAGCATTGTCCGAAAATTCATCATTTTTCCTTAAGCAAAGGTTTCTGATTAACAAACCATGGTATAATTCTAATAAGAAGAGGCACAATAAAATAATACAACATCATCGTAACTACTAAAATCAAAACCACAGACAACCATACAGATAATTGAAATTTCGTTGTAATTATATTTAAAACCTGAAGTATTGAATTATGAGTACAAAGAATAATTAATGAATATTTACCCCAATAAGTAAAACAAGGCAACCATCTATAAAAAAGTTTTGAAAACGCTATTAACAAAAATGACCCCAAAATTGCTGTTATATAAACCTCATATAAAGGATACGAAGCCAAACCATTATTTCCACTCCATCCTATATCATGCCCCCAAAAAACAATACACAATAATCCAACTAAAACGACAAACAACAATGATATTATTTTCTGTTTAGATTTAACTAATGACGATTGTGTATACATCATATTACCTAACCAAAAGAAAAACAAACCCGTAAGAGCAGAATCAATATACATGTATATATTCAGAGATAAATAACTAAGAACATAACCAACTATTCCACAAATAACAGACAAACAAGCAATAATTCTTTTATCTCCTCTACTAATGTATTCAAAAAAATAGAACAATAAATTTATCATATACAAACATAGTAAAAACCAAATGGGAGAATTGGGCCAATTGTTATCCACAATAAAATTCAAGAGAGAGCGAATACCTATTCCGTTTTCATTTCTAACACTATAACCAAACACACTTAGCAAGTTAGGAAGAGCAACTGATATAGTCAAATAGAAAAAGAAAAATGGTATTAATAATTGGTTCGTTTTCTTCGTACAAAACAACTTAAAAGAACCGTAACTTTTATAAAAACACCCAGACAAAAGAAAAAATAGAGGCATATGGAAACTTGCCACAATTCCTATTTCCGGAATATCATAATATGTGTTTATATGATATAACACTACCAACATTATACATAATCCTTTTGCAGTATCAATAAAAGGAATACGAGATAAACCTATTTGAGCCATTCTATATTATTTTAATTATTTCAAAAAATCACTTCTTTCTACTCATCATAACTCTTACCAACGATATGCTTCACTGGATACCATGCTGCAAGAATACCTACTATTGCCACAACAACAAAAACCATCAGTATATCCAACGCCTGCAACTCTACAGGATATGCGTTTATAATATAATTCTCCGAACCACCAAAGCCGATAAACCCAAATATCTGTTGCAGTAGAACGAGTATAACACCCAATATGAGTCCTACCACTATTCCACCCAACGACACAAGCCAACCTTCAAACAAAAACACCTTTACTACCATCAACTTACTCGCTCCCATGCTCTTGAGTATAAAAATACTCTCTTTCTTCTCAAAGATAAGCATTGAGAGAGAGCCTATAATATTAAATGCTGCTATAACGATAATGAATGTCAAGATGATAAACGCCATAAGTTTCTCGACCTTCATCATTTTAAAGAACGACTCATGCTGTTGCCATTTATCTTTTATGTCAATATCATCACCCACAACCTTACGCAGGTTTTCTGCAATATCAGCCACATCATAATCTTCACTGACTCTCACACATAGTGCCGACACTTCGTCTCCATCATAACAAAAGAGTTCACGCGCTTGCGACAATCCCACAATAGCATAATTCTCATCGTAATCCACCTGTTGCACGGCAAATGTGCCACATACATTGGCTGTCTGCTGTATAAACGACTTATCGGGCATCGACATATTGATATTGCCCGTTCGCTTGGGTGCATATAACGTTATCTGATTGACGAACGATTTACTGCTGACTCCCAGACGTTCGGCAAGCAATGCTCCCGGAAAACAATATGCCACATCTCCGATGCCTATGCTGTAACGTCCCGAGACAACAATAGAATCAATATCACTAACTAAATGGTAATTATCATCTACCCCCATCACCATGGCGGGCATTTGTCGTTTGTCGTAACGCAACAAGGCATTATCGGTAAGAGTAGCCGACACGTGCGCCACCCCCTCCGTTGCTGCAATGCGTGCTATATATACACTATCGGCAACGAACACCTTTCCCTCCGATGCTTCTATCTTGAGGTCTGGGTCGAAATTACCAAACAGCGTACCCACAAAACTATTGAGTCCGTTGAAGACGCTCATCACTATCAGCAGTGCCGCAGTGCCCACCATGACACCAAGCGACGATATCATCGATATGATATTGATGATATTCTGCGACTTCTTGGCGAACAAGTAACGTCGGGCTATTTCTAACGGCAGATTCACTCTTTACGACTCTTTGTTGTTGATATTCTCACTTTACTGCTTTCACCATAAGGCCCGTGCCTGTCTTGTGCGTGCCGTAGAGGTCAAAGGCGTTGAGGATAAGGCACCACGGCATTACGGCAATGTAATAGAAGGGCAGAATGATGAAGAATATTTTCGATGCGTTGAGCATCAGTATGGGAGCTTTCATGGAGAGCAACCACGATATATGTCCGGGCGTACCGTATGTGTATGACGCTTCTACGCTCTTAAATCCGGCACTCTGCAGCTTCTCGGTGATGTCGGCTATGCCGTATCCGTCACGTACATGTTCGTCAATGAAGCCATGCGCTTCGTCGTGGTCGTGATGGTCATTGTCCGAACCGCCTTGGTCAGACGGTGTAGAGATGAGCAACGTCGCACCTTCGTTCATCATGGCGTGGAAATTCTCAAAGACCTTTCTGTCTTCGAGGATATGCTCCATGACGTCGACAGAGAGTATCAAATCGTATTTACGTTCGTTGTCTACGTATGCGGTGAGGTCTTCTACACGAAAGTCGACCGTCGTTGCGCCCAACTTTGCGAAGAATGCATTGCAGTCGTCCATCTGCTCTTGCTTGACATCTACACCACGAACGCGATGCTTCTTGTTCATGCTCCACATACGGTGCGAATATTGTCCGAAGCCACAGCCGGCGTCGAGAATATTCTTTCCCTCATCGCCACATTTGATGTTCCAACGCTTCAACTCTCGTGCTATATGCCACGAACGCAAAAGCAATACATCGAGCATCTTGTAAAATAGCACACGCAACATAGGCGTAGCATTAAAGACTCGTCCCAAAGAACGTTTTATAGGGTCGTACTGCATTGTGGTAAGATCTAATCGTTCTCTAAGAGTTTGTCGATATTCTCCAAATAGTCGAGAGAATCGTCAATATAAAAACTTATCTCCGGCACTATGCGAAGTTGCTTGCCAACACGCTGACCGAGGGTATAACGTATGCGACTCTTCTGTTTATTGAGGTTGTCGAGCACCATCTGCGTCTTCTCTGTAGGGAATACAGATATATAAAACTTTACCAATCCGAGGTCGGGCGACACACGCGATATAGTTATCGACAGCATGGAGCCGCACAGCAACTCTCTGAGTTCCTGCTGAAACATCTCTGCTGCCTCCTTTTGCAAAAGACGCGATATCTTCTCTTGACGCTTAGTTTCCATATCTTTTTTCTATCTGTTTTATTACGTCTGCAAAGATAATATCTTTTTTTCGCAAACGACATCTTTGTGACAATTAGGGTTGTAAATAGAAAAGCACAAAGCGCACCCGACATCACTGCCGAATGCGCTCTTTTTTATATGCTTTGTCGTT
>CALAUL010000041.1 GCA_937892255.1 uncultured Bacteroidales bacterium
AGCAATACACAAGAGCTAATGTCTCCTATGCCTGGTAAGATTGTCAGTGTGGCGGTTGAAGTAGGTCAGGAAGTAGCAGAAGGTGATCCGTTGCTTGTACTTGAAGCTATGAAAATGCAGAATACTCTTGTATCGGATATTACAGGCGTTGTGACAGCAGTTAAAGTTAAAGCTGGTCAGAATGTGGGCAAAGAAGAGCTCCTTGTTGAGGTGACTCGTAAGTAAATTCGGTTTGTCATAAAAGCATATTACGCAAAGAAATAGTGCTTAGGGTTTGTTTGGAAAGAAAACAAATGTTACCTTTGCACATGTTTTGAGGAGACCGAGAAAGTTTTCGAGAAGCGAAAGAAAGAGTTCGGGGTGTAGCTCAGCCCGGTTAGAGTACACGTCTGGGGGGCGTGTGGTCGCAAGTTCGAATCTTGTCACCCCGACATGAAGACAGAGTCAAGACAATATGTTTTGGACTCTGTTTTTTGTTGGTATATATAGTAAGCGTTTGGTTCTTTAGAAAGATATTTGGAAGAAGTGTTGTTGGGAGAATAATATGTAGTCGATGATAAAAAACAAATATTTTTTGTAGTTTTGACAAGTATGAAAGAATGGATATAATGTTCCTTGTTTTTTTTTGTTGGTATTTATGATAAAACTTCAAGTAAATGAAATCGATCTATAGGCTTATATTGATATTAAAAGAAAAGAAAAAACTTGTGTTAATATTATCGATAATAGTATGTTTGTTGATAGCGGGAGTCTCGTTCATGCATTATAAAGGATATGACCGTGTAATAGTACGCAAGATATATTATTTGTTTTCTGATGGTAATGGCTCTGCAATAAGCAGAAAAGATAGGAAATACGCTGCAATGCTGAATGATATGAATGATTTGCATCTAAAATCAGCAATGGCGTTAGGTATAGAACGACCTCTAAAGAATAGGGGAGAGGTGAAGTCAGTAAAAAAGAAACTTGTCCGAATAAAAAGTAACGAAAACTATGTAGTAAATAATCTCTCATATTCTATTCCATATTTTACAGAAGGTGCAGCAGAGTTGCTTGATTTGATAGGTAAAAACTTCAAGGAAGAGCAAAAAAGAAGAGGAATAAAAACAAATATGATTGTTGTCACATCTGTTTTGCGAACGCAAGAGGATGTAAAGAGGTTAAAAAGATCTGGTAATGTCAATGCGTCTAGTAATTCCGCGCATTGTTATGGTACGACATTTGATATATCATATGTTCGATATGGTAGAAGGTCAAATGTTGGTAAGGCTGTATTGAGAGATGTATTGGGCGATGTGCTGTATAAACTGAGAAAACAGAAGAAGTGCTATGTCAAATATGAAAAAAGGCAACGCTGTTTTCATATAACAACAAGGATGTGAAAATAGACTTCACGTAGTATTATAGTGAGAATGTAAATGTGTGCGCATTTGGTGCGCACCGTATGCGCACTGTATGCGCACCGTATGCGCACCGAGTTTTATTATAAAGTATCTTGGTTGTATTCGATTAGAAGAACTGTTGATAGTATGGATACATCAAAAAAATGCTAACTTTGTGCGCCGGAAGATGTTAAGCTTTTGGATTAATTGATAACGCATGTGATGCCGAATTGGTGTCTGTTGTCGATGATTGTAGCACATAAAAGAACAGAACAACGCGTATATGAGATTTGAAGATATGAATCTGTCTTCATCGTTGCGAAAAGCGGTGGCAGACATGGGATTCACAGAAGCAACGACAATACAGCGTGTCGCATTCCCGGTGATAATGTCGGGGCGTGATGTGTTGGGCATAGCGCAGACGGGTACAGGTAAGACATTGGCATATCTCTTGGGAGCGATGAATACATGGAAATACATGCCACAGAATCCTCCACAAATTATAGTCCTTGTTCCTACGAGAGAACTTGTTGTGCAGGTTGTCGAAGTGGCTAAGCAATTGGCTTCTCGCACCAATATGAAATGTGTGGGCGTTTTTGGAGGCGTAGGTATGGTTCCGCAGGCTCAAGCAGTATCGGAAGGAGCAGATGTGCTGGTTGGAACTCCGGGACGTCTGCTGGACCTTATCCTTGATGGATATGTTAATTTGCGCAATGTTAAGAAACTTGTTGTCGATGAAGTCGATGAGATGTTGGAACAAGGCTTCCGTACACAGCTTGGACGTATTTTTGACCTTTTGCCAAAGAAACGTCAAAATCTTCTTTTTTCGGCCACGATGACACCGGATATCGAGTCCTTGATGCAGACATATTTTACTGCTCCACTTAAAGTTGAAGCCGCTCCGACAGGAACTCCTCTTGCCGAGATAGAACAAGGTGTATTCCGTGTGCCCAACTTTAATACCAAACTTAATTTGTTGCGTGTGCTGTTGTCTGATAAGCAGACCATGTCGCGAGTGATGGTCTTTGTAGGCAGCATGGCTTTGGCGGATAAGGTATATGAGAGTATAGAACAAGACTTTGAAGGAGAGATAGATTATATACATTCGAAACGAACACAGAGTCAGCGTTTCAGTGCAGTGAGAGGTTTTGCAGATGGCGATTTTCGCATATTGATAGCTACCGATGTCGTGGCACGCGGTATAGATGTTAGTGGCGTTAGTCATGTGATAAACTTTGATTTGCCTCTTGAAGCAGAGCAGTACATGCATCGAATAGGCAGAACAGGTCGTGCCGGAGAGAAAGGTATAGCGTGGACTCTCTGTTCGGATGTCGAGACAACTCTGATGTCAAACATAGAGGCACTGATGGGTATCGAAGTGGAGGAAAAAGAACTTCCCGAAAAGGTTGAAATATCAACAGTACTGACAGCTTTTGAAATGCCGACGTACAGAATGAAGAACATTCTCATCGAGATAGATGCTACCCCGGGAGGTGCATTCCATGAACGAGCCGAGAAGAACAAGAAAGTGAATAAGCGCATCCACCATGCCGACCTCATGAGACAAAAATATGGCAAACCAAAGACTCGAGGAGACAAGCGACAAAACAACAAGAAGAAAAAGTAATAACATAAGATACTAAAGATATGCGTAACTGGACTACGATAAAAGAATACAAAGAGATTCTATTCGACTATTATAACGGCATAGCCAAAATAACAATCAACAGAGAACGTTACCGAAACGCCTTCACTCCGCTTACAGTGAGTGAAATGAGTGACGCATTGCGTTATTGTCGTGATGCAAAAGATGTGCGTATTGTAGTTTTGACCGGCAAAGGCGATGTCGCATTTTGTGCAGGCGGAGACATGAATGTCAAAGGTCATGGCGGTTACATGAGTGAGGATGGAACGCCAAAACTCAATGTGTTGGAGGTTCAGAAGCAGATTCGTTCGTTGCCCAAACCAGTGATAGCTATGGTAAATGGCTTTGCTATAGGTGGCGGACACGTGTTGCATGTAGTGTGCGACTTGACAATAGCCTCTGAGAATGCTCGTTTCGGACAGACCGGACCGAGAGTAGGTTCTTTTGACGCAGGTTTTGGTTCGTCGTACTTGGCTCGTTGTGTTGGACAGAAGAAAGCCCGAGAGATATGGTTTATGTGTAGACAATATACAGCGCAGGAGGCTCTTGATATGGGAATGGTGAATAAGGTTGTGCCATTGGAACGATTGGAAGATGAAGTTGTAGAGTGGGCAGAAACGATGATGCAACACAGTCCGTTGGCACTTAGAATGATAAAAGTTGGATTGAACGCAGAGTTAGATGGACAATCGGGAATACAAGAGCTTGCCGGTGATGCAACGATGCTTTACTATATGACAGAAGAGGCACAAGAGGGAGGAAAGGCTTTTTTAGAGAAGCGTAGGCCTAAATGGAAATACGAGTTCTAAAACGACATTTTCAAGATAACAAGAGGGAATAGAAGCCATTTTCTTTCCTCTTGTTTGTTTAACAGCAAGTTCCAATCTTTGAGCCGTCTTAATGCTCAATTTGATACCTTTTTGAAATGTTGACAGAAATTTGGAAAAGAATAAACAACAAACTATATTTGATAACATGTTTATTACCCTAAAATTATAAAATATGGCAACATTAAGAGATGCAAAAAGAAGTGATGCAATGGCTGTTGCAGACATCTTCAATTACTATGTGTTGAACACGTCAGTTTCGTTGGAACTTACACCATTCGCACCCGAAGACATGGCGGAACGTATTGTGAATGTTCAAGCGGAAGGCTATCCATTCGTCGTGCTTGAGGACGAAGGCAAGATTGTGGGATTTTATTTTCTGACACGTTGGAACTATCGCAAAGGATTCCGATCAACAGCAGAAATGGTAATTTATGTACGTAAAAACATGAGAGGAAAAGGCTTGGCAACTCAGATGATGGAGCACATGTTCGACATTGTCAAAGATAAAAATTACCACATGTTGGTAGCCTCGGTTACAATGCCGAGTGATGGCAGTATTGGCGTCTTGAAGAAATATGGATTCTCAAAGGCTGCCGAATTGCCACAATTCGGACGTAAATTTGACGAATGGAAGAATATCGAATTGTGGATAAAACAACTTGACTGATAGACTCCTATTTGCTCTACAGATTAAAAGACAAGACTGACGAACATGTCGAAAGATATAAACGTCGGTCTTGTCTTGTTGTTTGTCAAACAGGAGAACAGCCGACTTACTAAACGGCGGAGTACCTCTGCCGGACGGAGATGATAATAATATGGATTGACGAGAGAAAGAGGGGACTTGAAGATATGTATTTGGTGAAAAATATCTTGTGTCAAAGATAGTTATGCTGCGATTATTTTGTATATCTTTGCGTCTGATATGTATATATCACACCGAAGAGTTGGTAAAGAACAGATATAAAATCAATGATAGTAATGAAACAGCAATTAAAACTATTTGTTTTAGCGTCAGTGATGACGTGTAGCGTTATGGCGTATGGAGCCGATGAAGAGGTCGTCATGGAACGAGTAGGCTCGTGGTTCAATGTGTCGGGATTTTCCATAAGCCGAAATGCCGATTACATCGTCATGTCTCAGAGAGAAGCAGACGGTAAGGAATTGATATACGAAAGCCACAAGACATCAGACGGTTGGCAGGTGGCAGAGCCTATAGAGTCGATAAACGAAATGTTTTCAGCCGGAGGCAGTGTGGGCGGATTGATGTTGACGGCTGACTCCCGCCGCATATTCTTCCACGCAAAGAAGCCGGGAGAAACAGAGACTTTCGACATCTACTACGTGGAGAAAACGAATAAAGGTTGGTCGGAACCCAAACGCGTAGAAGGGGTCTCTTCCGAAGTTGATGATACATATCCGTCGCTTGTTCCGGGAGATGAAACGATATATCTGCTCCGACATCAAGTGACGTCAGATGTTAAATTGGAAAAGAAAGAGCAAGACCGAAAGAGCATATATCGTGCTCAAAAAGATTTAAAGAACAATTGGAAACGAGCAACACCTATAAACAATACCATTAATACAGGCTTTATCCAAGATGTCAAAGTCGCTGACGATAAACAAACCGTTTATTATTCCGTTCGAACAGAACGAAAAAAACCTTCTGAAATCATGTTTACACGTCTCTTGTTAGGAGACAACTGGTTGATACCACGCAAGGCATTAGGTGAGAATGATGGATATGATTACTTTTCGCCTCAATGCGTGAACGATGAGTTGTACTTCATCAAAAGCAACAATAAAAAACAAGATGGCATGGGCGCAATATACGTGACATCTCTCAATGAAGAAATGTCATCTTTCCCCACCGTCGCAGAAAATGGAAAGGTAAAAAAACTCGGTGCAGATAAAGCTGTCGTTGCAGATATTGTCATGTTTGACCCTACATCAAACACTGTCATAGGCCGTTATAAGAGTGACGAGTGGCAGGGTGAATATCATCTTACAGGCAATGCTGATAGAGAATATATAGTAGAAGTTCGCAGCGAAGGATATTCTTTTGACAGCTATATAGTCAATTATAAAGATAACGCCAAAAGTCAATTGCCACAAACAATTGAGCTATTTGATACAATACAGTTGGCTGTTAGTGTGTATGATAGTGAAATATTCAGACCGTTAGAGAGTAAAGTCATTGCGGTAAGAGTGTCGGATAAGGCTATCTTCCGTTCCAAGAAGATAGGAGAAGGATACTACCTCTTCTCATTGCCTTTAGGTAGCAACTACAATATCATAGCCACATCCAATAAGTTTGCAGAAAACAAATTCCTGCAGAAGTTGGAAGGCGATGTAATATTTTCTCGTTTCGAGCGACAACTGCCACTGGCTCCGACAAAACGCGACGTGACAGTGAAGGTTGTTGATGCTAAAACAGGAGCTCCTGTAGCAGCTAATGTCACTCTTGCTAATCTTAGCAGGGAAGAACAGCTTTTCGTTGACGGAGCTGAAATGTCGAATGGAGTTGCAAAAGTAAAGCTCAGAGAGGGTGATATATATGACCTCATTGTAGGAGGAGCTCGCAGATATTCGTTCCATAACAGAGCTCTTGATATGTCTAAATCGACAGATACAGAGTTTGTTGTCGAATTGACACCTCTGGAGGCCGGAGCTTCGGTACGTTTGAATGACATACGTTTTGCTACAGCCTCTTCTGATATCATGATAGAGTCGTATGAAGAGTTGGACAGAGTGGTGACACTGCTTGCCGAAAATCCGACACTGCGCATAGAGATAGCTGCTCATACCGATAATGTGGGCAATGCAAAGTACAATATGAAATTATCAGAGAATAGAGCGTTGAGCGTGTTGAATTATCTTGTCGACAGCGGCGTAGATGAAAGTCGTCTGATAGCTAAAGGCTACGGGCTTACAAAACCATTGGTGGCTAACGATACAGAAGAGAATAAGGCCATCAACCGTCGAGTTGAGTTTAAAATATTGGCAGAGGAATAAAACGAAGAAGGAGAAAAAAGATGAAAAAGAGCATTATACTTACTATTGTCATGGGACTGCTGCTCTCTGTAAATGCAACAGCACAGAAGAAGTATGAAGATATATATATGGGAATGTCAAATATGACTTTGAGCCAGCAGTATTCCGAACTGATGGAATTTCAACGTCAGTCACCGCAATTCGCAAATACGTACATTCAGCTGGGTATTATAAGCAAAAATCTGATGATATTGACTGACCCTTTGCGAGATATTGAGACAGCTCAGTTTTGGGCGGATAATGCAGTTTTGTTTTTTGGTAATTTCAAAGCCTATTACGAGGAGGGCGATGTGCGCAGTAATTCAGATTATTACGCTAATCTGAGGATTCCACAAGCGGGGAAGAGACTTACCGAGGCAGAGGTTTTTGATTTTGTGGAGAAGAATCTGAGATTGTGTCAAAGCTTCAAGGATTCTACGTTGTTGGCTTATCGTGCAATAGAGAAGTCGAAAATGTACTACAATCGTTGCATAACTACATTTAGAGATATATGTCTCAAATATCCCAATCAGAACGAAGCTCTTCTCCAGCACGACGAACAGTTGCAGTCAATGTTTAGTCGTTTGGGTAGTGATATCGACTCATGTGTAGAGGCTTTCAAAGCGTATAAAACAGTTTTAAAGGCTTATCCTATAATGAATTATCGTCAGCTGTACGACCTTAAGAATATCGAAACATTTCGTCTTGACGGCATTACAAATAGCAACTTTTACGATAACCGTTTTACAATGTGGGATTATCGTAAATGGATGGCAGACTTTGAAAAAGTCATGAAAGAGGAGATTCTCCCTCTGCGTAAGACGATAGAAGACATAGATGATGTATTCGCTAAAGCTAAACGCCAATTTGAAACTACGGGAATTGTTGCGGGTTGCTCAAAGTCGTCTTATGACAACAACTTTGTATATCGTTTGGGAAGGTATGATAACAACTCCCTTGTCAGAGAACTCTTTTCTTACTTCGATGCGCGCCAGTCTCTTATGCAGATGGCATCTGATAGTCTTATAGTGCTTCCCGATACGGCTGAAATATTGCAAAACAGAAAGATTCGTCATCTTTATCGTATGTCGCAATCGTACTCAAATGTATGTCGTCGACTGGAAATAGCAAAAGAGGCTGTCTCTTCGGAGCGTATAGCTCGATTTAAACAGTTCTTTGAGAAGAAATATAATGGAGAGAATGGCGTTAAAGCAATGTTGGCTTCCGAAGACGCATTTCTAAATGGTGTGATGGTAAAGGTATTGGGACACTTCAAAGCGTATCGTGATGTCGTATTGTCAAGTCGCGACACACTGATTGTGATGAAGAATAACTACGAGCCTACACATTATTTGCGCAATGCCGAAGGAGCGGTTGAGTACGTGGCAGGAAAGAAGAAAGGCGTTAGCGATGTCTGTTATATTGCAAAACTTGATACAGAAGGAAAGCCACTTTGGACTACAGACATTCGCAAGACGCAGGAGATAACAGCGTTGAGCGTTGTCTCTGAAGGCGTAGCCGTCATGGTACGACAAAACGAAATGCCAAATGCTATTGTGTATGGTTCTGACGGAAAACAAAAACTGATGTTCAGTATAAGTGAAGGTCGACCAACATGTATGACAAATAACGCAATTACAAAAATATATCACATATGTCATGACATCAATAATGAACAGTCGTCTATTGCAAAATTGGACTCTTTAGGCGGAAAAATATGGGATAAAACCTTGGAACAGATACATGATGTCAAGAATATATTGGAGGTCGATGGTGGAGATTTGATTCTCGTTGGTTCGAAAAATGGGGTAGGAAATGTCTTGACTATAACTGCCGATGGTGAGTTGGGCGGTGCTAATGACTATTTTGAAAAAGAACAACTTAGTATTGATGTCGTATATAGAGCCTCGGCGCAGGAGATATGTCTCATCTGTCGTTCTGAAGATGGAAGCATGCATCTTGTAATAATTGACAACAAAGCTAAAGTTACATACACCACAAAGAGATAAATGGAAGGTGACAAACCTATAAAGATGAGGGTGACTGATGATGGGTCACCCACTCTTTTTTGTAGCGAAATAGAAGAGTGTTATCATTCGATGTATGGAGCACGCACAGAATCGGAATATATCTTCATCAGACACGGATTTGACAAGGTCGATAAACCGCGAGTCAGGGTATTTGAAGTTGGCATGGGCACAGGTCTTAACCTTCTTCTGACAATGAAATTGAGGTCCAATAAGGATATTGTTTATCATGCAATAGAGAAATATCCCGTACCAATGAATCTCGTGAATAATCTGAAGCAAAACCTACAGCCGGAAGAACAAGATATGATGTCACTGATACATGGAAGCCAGTGGGAAACAGATGTCAATCTCGCATCTCATATCGTCATGCGCAAAATGAAAGGTGATATGACCGAAGTCGATTTGCCCAAACAATGTTACGATGTTATCTATTTCGATGCCTTCTCTCCAGAGAAACAGCCTGAGATGTGGACGGCGGACATCTTTAAAACATGTTATGATATATTAGACGAAGGAGGCATATTGGTGACATATTGCTCGAAAGGCATAGTGAAAAGGGCTCTGCGTGATGTGGGCTTTGATGTAAAACGCCATGTCGGACCTCCCGGGAAAAGACACATCGTAGTTGCAGTGAAACAATTTTTATATAAAAATATCTAACTCTATGTAAGAAGCATAATTGTTCTTTAAAGCGCTGATGTTCGTTTCGTTAAGTCGTTATATAAGTGCGTATGCAGACTACGTGAAATAAGATATTGTTATATAAATATTTGTTTTTGTTAATAAAAGTAACTATCTTACATGCAAAAATAGAAACACACCTAATTGACGAGCATGGAAGACAATAGTAATCACATACAGTTAGAAGTTTTAAAAGAACTGGCAAAGAGAAATGACAAGCTGAGTGAATCGCTAAGTCATCTCTTGGATAAGTACGAAAATATAAACAGTTCTAATGAGCAGTACCAAACCCTGTTGAAGGAGTTTGGCTTGGATATAGTGTCGCTCCAAGCGCAAAAAGATGTCAAGCGATATAAGATGGTGTCAATGCTGTATGTGTGCATATATGGCTTTGATGAGATATCGCACCGCGAAGATGCAGACGTTCAGTTGGACCGTTTAGATGAGATCTTTCTTACTATAAATGAAGTTGCAAAAAAATATAATCTTGTAAAGATTCCTACAATAGGTGATAATTTCCTTTTCGCAGGCGGAATAGAGACCGAAAACAAAACAAACCCTATAGACGCATCGCTTGCAGCGTACGAGATAAAAAGTAAAATCCGTGATTATGCGAACAATGTTGACTCCTTATGGCAGATAGGTATAGGAGTTCATACCGGACCTATCATTGGTCGTTTCGCAGGCAAGAAACGTATTCCGTATACTCTTTCAGGCAACAACGTACTTACCGCTACTCGCTTGGGACTCTTGGCAAAGAAAGGTCATATCGCAGTGTCGCCAATGACGTATGAACTTATAAAGGAATTCTTTCTCATGGAGAAATGCGGAAAAAGTCCTGTGAAATACAGTGGAGTGATGGACGTATATGATATTGTAGATATCCGTCCGGAACTTAAAACAGAAAATGAAAATAAGCCATGGAATGATGCTTTCGACCTAAACTACCAACGTCTCCAATTTATGGATATTCAAGAGTATGTGCTCGATATGTTGGAACAGCAGTTGCCCAAAAACCTCTATTATCACAACGTTAAACATACTATCGATGTTACGACAGAGGCTGAACTTATGGGTTGGGCTGAGGGCTTGCCCGAATCGGATATACTCTTGCTTAAGATAGCAGCCCTTTTTCATGATAGCGGACACATCGTACAGTACAAAGGTCATGAAGAAAAAAGTTGCGATTTTGTAGAGGAAATATTGCCACGATACAATTATAGTCGCGTCAAGATAGATACTATCAAACGCATAATTATGGCGACACAATTGCCTCACACTCCGTCGGATACACTGGAAGCTATTATACAAGATAGCGACTTGGATTATCTCGGACGTAGAGACTTTATCCCTGTGTCGAATATGCTCTACGAAGAACTAAAAGAGCGTAATATGATTGGAACTATTGACCAATGGAATGAAATGCAAATAAAATTTATTGCCAATCACCAATACTATACACCTACAGCGCAAAGTTTGCGTGAGGTCAATAAACAACTCCAGATTGAGCGTATTAGAGAAGTCCTTGGTAAGGGAGAATTGCTCTGATGTGGAGTGTGTTTCCGTGTCGTTGATAGTATCTTGAAGTTGTCTAACTTTGTTTTTGAACAGAATGTAATCGGCTTATAGATGATGACAAAACTGAAGGTTGTGTGAATTTACGCAACCTTTTGCATTTACTGCAATTATTGATACATTTGCACACATGAAACGGAATCAGATAAATATAAAAAACCGCAGAGCAACGTTTGACTACGAAATCCTCGAACGCTACATAGCAGGTATTCAACTCGCCGGC
This sequence comes from uncultured Bacteroidales bacterium, assembly GCA_937892255.1. Classification (GTDB taxonomy): domain Bacteria; phylum Bacteroidota; class Bacteroidia; order Bacteroidales; family Marinilabiliaceae; genus W3P20-009. The sequence goes on from CALAUL010000041.1 coordinate 11,400, forward strand.
ACAGAGATAAAATCAATCCGTGGCGGTCACGCAAGTTTGGTCGATTCGTTCTGTTACTTCAACAAAGGCGAGCTTTGGGTGAAAGGTATGCGCGTGTCAGAGTATTTCTATGGTACGTTCAATAATCATGTGCCCGACAGAGAACGAAAACTGCTGCTACAGAAGAAGGAACTTGTCAAACTTGAGCGTAAAATCAAAGAGTCAGGACTTACGATAGTCCCTTTGCGCCTATTTATTAACGACAGAGGTCTCGCCAAACTTGAGATAGCTTTAGCAAAGGGAAAAAAGCAATATGATAAACGAGAATCGTTGAAGGAAAAAGATGCTAAACGCGATATGGATAGGGTTGTAAAGCATTTCTAATAAAATAATACAAATCTTTGGGGGGCTATTAATGGTCAATTGGTTAAATGGTTGTATCTTAGTTGTGTTACGGGAACTATTCTTTGTGTATTATTTCAAATAGATTATGACAACACGATACATCTTCTCTTCGAACAAGAATGAAACTTGTTTGTATTTTCGGAGAGGGTGAAGATGTTGTAATAATGTGGCGTTTTAGACGCCTTTTATTTCACGTTGTAACCAAACTGTTTTAGTAAAGAGTCTTTGTCGCGCCAATCTTTTGTAACTTTGACAAATAGTTGAAGGAAGACTTTCTTGTCGAGAAAACGTTCTATATCTCGACGAGCTAAAGTCCCAAGTTTCTTCAGAGCAACGCCTTGATGTCCTATAATGATGCCTTTTTGGGACTCTCGGGCAACGTGTATTATGGCTCTGATATCTACTTGTTCTCCTTTGTCGTGAAATTCTTCGACTTCGACTTCTACTGAATAAGGAATCTCCTTTTTGTAGTAGAGCAGAATCTTTTCGCGTATTATTTCGTTTACGAAAAAGCGTTCCGGTTTGTCAGTCAGGGCGTCTTTGTCATAGTAAGGCTCTGCTTCGGGCAGGAGCTCTACTATGCGGTCTATTATGCACTTGGTGTTGAAAGAGTGTAATGCCGATGTGGGGATAATCTCTGCTTGAGGAAGCGTCTCATGCCAGTATTCGACAAGTTCTTCAAGACGTTTTTGATCTATAAGGTCTATCTTGTTGATAATGACAATGACAGGGATATCTAAGCGTTCGACAGCCTTGACAAAGTCATCGTATTTGTCAGGAGTTTCGATAGTGTCGGTTACATATATAAGTATGTCTGCATCTTTGAGAGCCTCTTTCGAGTAGTTTAACATTGACTCTTGCAGGCGATAATTGGGCTTGAGTACTCCCGGGGTGTCGGAAAAGACAATCTGATAGTTTTCGTCGTTGACAATGCCGAAAATGCGATGACGAGTGGTTTGAGCTTTAGATGTTATAATAGAGAGTCTCTCACCAACTAAGAGGTTGGAAAGCGTTGATTTACCGACGTTAGGGTTGCCTACGATGTTTACAAAACCAGCTTTATGCATAATTGTATTTGTGTTTTTTTCGGTGCAAAGTTACTAAAAAGGAAGTAAAGAGATGCCAAAAAACACATATAGATCAATGAGCATGAGAGATAAAAAAGAGGATAAAGAATTAAATCTTTGCAAAAAAGTTGGTAATACTTGTTTTCTCTTTTAAAAAGAGTTATCTTTGCATGCTGATTTTAAGAGCAGTAAAATGTAATATAAACTAATATATAATCAAGATGACAAAAGCAGATATCGTTAACGAGATTGCGAAGAACACAGGTATTGAGAAAGTGACAGTTTTGAAAACAGTTGAGGCTTTCATGGATGCTATTAAGGGTTCAATGACTAAGGGTCAGAATGTTTATCTTCGCGGATTTGGTAGTTTTGTATGTCGCAAGAGAGCAGAGAAGACTGCGCGTAACATCTCAAAGAAGACAACTATCATCATTCCGGAGCACTACATTCCGTCTTTTAAGCCTGCAAAGGGCTTTGCAAACAAGGTTAAGGCAAATGTTGTCGTAAAGTAATGACTGTTCGTTAGAAAAAGTGAGTATCAAAATATTGTTTAACCTTTAAACTTTTTGAGCTATGCCAAGCGGAAAGAAGCGTAAAAGACATAAGATGGCTACGCATAAGCGTAAGAAAAGACTAAGAAAAAATCGTCATAAGCACTAATAGTCTTTGACCATTGCGTCGACGAAAAGGTATATGAACAAACAGAAGTCCCTACATGTCTTCTGTTTGTTTTGTATATGCCGAGTGAGGAATGAACTATATGTTCGCCTCGATAAAATAAAAGTTCTTTGAAATATTGTATTATCGTGAACGCAGAATTATTTATCAAAGTTACTCAGGATGAGATATGTACTGCTTATACTGAGGACAAGAGGTTGGTAGAGCTGCGTAGAGAGAAACGAAGTACACAGTATGAGGTCGGTGATATATATATCGGTACGGTCCGTAAGATTATGCCGGGACTCAATGCTGCATTTATAAATATAGGGTATGAGAAAGATGCATTTCTTCACTATCTTGATTTAGGACCTCAATATCGTACCCTACATAAGTTTCTCAAGCAGGTTATCTCTACCCCAAAACGTGCGCAGGCACAGTTGCCACGCGTGCGACGCGAAGAGGATATAGACAAGAACGGCTCTATTACAGATGTTTTGCTTCCCGGTCAAGAGGTATTGGTGCAAATAGTGAAGGAACCTATTTCTACTAAGGGTCCTCGTTTGACATCAGAATTGTCTCTTGCCGGAAGAAATCTTGTTTTGATACCTTTTTCAGACAAGATTTCTGTTAGTAAAAAGATTAGATCGGCAGAGGAGCGCAATCGACTTAAAAAGTTGATGCAGAAATTTAAACCGAAAGACTTTGGCGTTATTATTCGTACTGTAGCGCAGAATATAGATGAGGCGGAACTCGAAGCAGAGTTTAACTCTCTGATGAAACGTTGGAACGATTGTATTGTCAAAGCACGTGAAGTACGCCCTCCGGCTTTATGCTTAGGTGAATTGGATAGAGCAACGGCTATGTTGCGTGACTATCTTAACCCCGATTTTAATAGCATTTATGTCGATGATGAGGGGGTGTATGAAGAGATAAAGAATTACGTCAGTAAGATTGCACCGGATAGGGTGAATATCGTTAAATATTATAATGGTAATGTTCCTATCTATGATAATTTCAATTTAGAGAAACAGATCAAGCAGTCGTGTGGTAGGACCGTTTCGTTTAAGAGTGGTGCTTATCTTATTATTGAGTCGACTGAAGCGCTGAATGTTATTGACGTAAACAGCGGTAATCGTTCTAAGACGACCGCAAATCAAGAGAATAATGCCCTCGAAGTGAATCTTGCAGCCGCAGAAGAAATAGCAAGACAGCTCCGACTTCGAGATATGGGTGGTATTGTGGTCATTGACTTCATTGATATGCAGAGTAGTGAGAACAGAGTGAAACTCTACGAACGTATGAAGGAGGCAATGGCGGCAGATAAGACAAAGCATAACATTTTGCCTTTGAGCAAGTTTGGTTTGATGCAGATAACACGTCAACGTGTTCGTCCTGTGATGTCTATTGATACTTCCGAAACTTGCCCTACTTGCTTGGGCAAGGGTAAGATTGAGACTTCCGTCAATGTGCCGGAGATGATGGAGAAAGCTATTCACGAAGCTGTGTGTGACAGAACTAAGGGTGCTATTGTTGTGAGATGTCACCCTTATGTGAGTGCTTTTCTTCAGAAAGGTTTTCCTTCGAGATACCTTAAGTGGAAGTTTAAATATGGCTTACGTGTCAAATTGCAGCCTACGGCGGCTCTTGGCATGGTAGAATTTGAGGTGAAATAGTAGGAAGTTGTGTCGAGTTATTCGCATAACTTCTAAGATAGTGAAAATATTGAGACCGCATGACTTTTTGTTGTGCGGTCTTTTTTTGTGTTAGTGTATGGTATTTGTCTCTTTTGAGGGAGAGCTAAAAGTATTTTCCTGATGGGGAGAATAGGGAGTGGTCGCGGTTTCGTTTTTTGCCGAAGTAGACTGTGAGGTCAGCCATTGGCAGTATTTGCGCACGCGATTTGATGTTGTCATAGTTGGCAAAACTAGATATGAAGCCAAGTTTAAAACTCATTGTGCGAAAGATGAAAGCTTCGGCTTCAGCGTGTATTTCTGTGGTAAAGGCTTTGGAGTAGCTTCCTGAGTAGAGGAATAATCCTCCGTGTAGTACGAGCCAGTTGTTGATGACGCCATCTGCCCACAGTTTCATGCGAATCAGGTAGCCGAAGTCTCTTGTCGTTGCAGTTCTGTTGGCGAGGAAGTGGTAGCGAGGTTGTTGGAGGGCAGTGTCGCTGATGTTGATTCCAAAGTATGTGCCTAAGCCGAAGGTGAATAGGAAATATGAGTCGCCTTTGGTACAGTTTAGGTCTCCTCTTTTGGCATAGGTGGCAAGGAATTCATGTCCTGTTTCTATAACTATGGGTATGATATCTGTTGAGTCGGCGATCCATTTATAGCCTTTTTGTTGTGCTAATTTGTATCCGGTGTATGCTGTTTGGATATTGAATTTTGACGATACATACCAATTGTGTAGAGGGTCGGTGTGCCACAGACGTTTGAGTGATAGTTGTGGTGATACGATATCGGCGGCAAGACGTGTCGATAGTTCCATCTTGTTGGTGATGGCTATTCTTGATTCGGAGATGAGGCTTACATTTCCGGCTCCTTTATATGTGGTATATGCGGTTTCGGCATGGTATAGCAAGTCGTCTCGGGCGACAAGGGCTCTTGTGTCTATGGCATCGAGGTTTTGATTGAACCGTCCTTGATAGTCGGGGTCGTATTGTGCGATGGCATGAAGACAGCTGAGCAGTATTGCGACGACTAATAGTCTGAGTTTCATTTTGCTACTTTTGCCAGGTGTGAGTATCTGTCGACTTTCGATTTGGGTACGTAGATGACGAGTTTTTGTCCTATGCGTATTATGTTACGTCGTATTCCGTTCCAATATTTCAAGTCGGAGAGTCGTACGTTAAATTTGCCAGCAATGCCACCCGGTACATCGCCTTCTTTCACGGTGTAGATGAGTTTTGCGCTGTTGGCGGGAGTGTAGTGGCCATATGTAGCTTCTGATATAGGTACTATCTTGTTGTCGGGGAAGTACTTTTGGCGGTTGAAGGCGTATATAGAGTCTTCGTTTTGAGCGAAGGCGAAAGAGACTTCAACGGGCAATGACAAAGGGTGAGTCTTAGGTGCTGTTGCCGGGACGACATCATGACGATATTGCGGGTTGAGGTCTCGAATGAGTTCTATTGGTAGATTAAGCATCTTTGATACTTGCTCGAAGTGCAGAGGTCTGTTGACCATTATGGTGTCGGAGGCGATTGGAAGATTAGATGTTGTGGGGTGCAGATTGTGTTCTGCCGCGTATGTCATGGCATAGCTCGCGGCAATAAAGGCAGGAACGTATCCTCGTGTCTCTCGTGGCAGGTGGTAGTATATTTTCCAGAAGTCGCGTTGTCCGCCAGAGCGAGCTATGGCTCTGTTGACATTTCCCGGTCCGCAGTTGTAGGCTGCAATGGTCAAATGCCAGTCTCCGTAGATGTTGTATAGTTCGCGCAAAAAGAGGGCAGCAGCTTTAGATGCTTTGACGGGGTCACGACGTTCGTCGACGTACGATGTCACGTTGAGGTCGTAGCGTTTGCCGGTGTAGTACATAAACTGCCATAGGCCGGAAGCTCCTACGCGTGATAGTGCACGTGGGTTGAGTGCGCTCTCTATGATAGGGAGAAACTTGAGTTCTAAGGGCATGTCGTTGGCATCGAGTATCTCTTCAAATATCGGGAAGTAGTATTGAGATAGTCCTAACATCTTCTGTACTTGGTCGCGACGTTTGACGATGTATAGTTCGATGAACTTTTTGACCTGAGAGTTGTATGTCATGGGAATGGGCGACATCATAGCCGAAAGACGCTTTACATATACAGAGTCGGGAACTCCGCTTATGATGCTGTCGGCAGAGGTCAATGAGTCGGGAACCAAGTCGTTAGAGACAATGGTGCGACTGCTGTACCATGCTGTTATGAGGCTGTCGACCGTTGTCACGTTAAGGTTCTCTTCCGAGAAAGAGATGGAATCGGGTTCGGCAACGAAGATAGAATCTTCGTATGATTCTTGCGCTACGATAGTTGTAGATACACTTATTATGAGTGTTATCAAGGATATTTTGAGGTTGCTACTTGTCATGGTTTCAATATTTGTTGATAATTTAGTTTTCGAAAAGAGCTTTTTGCACTATGTCTTTGTATGATTTGCCGATGGGAATATATGATTGTACTCCTTCTATTTTAAGCTGACTTCCATAGAGAGCTTTTATTTTATCTATGCGGACGATGTATGATTTGTGGATACGCATGAACATATTCGTCGGGAGTGTGGCTTCGAGGTTTCGCAGAGATTCGAGAGTTATCACTTTTTCACCGTTTTCACAGAAGATGGTCACATATTCGCGTAAGCCTTCTATGTAAATTATGGAGTTGTATTTTATGCGGTGTATCTTGTGGTCGGCTTTTACCAGCATGAGGTCTTTCATGTGAGAGACTTCTTCTTCGATGGGGTTACTACTGACCTGAAATGGTTGTTGTGTTTGTTGAGGTGCCAATCGCAACATGGCTTTTCCGACAGCCTGCATGAAACGGTCGAAGGAGAAGGGTTTGAGCAGGTAGTCGAGGACGTCGAGTTGATAGCTCTCTATGGCATACTCTGAATATGCGGTAGTGAAGACAACAAGAGGTTTGTGTGTGAGCATTTTCAAGAAGTTGACGCCTGTGATATCCGGCATTTGAATGTCAAGAAACATGAGGTCTATTCCTCCGTTTTGTATCACGGGCAAGGCTTCCAATCCGGACTTGAAGTTGCCTACAAGTTCAAGATTTGGAACTTTCTCAATGAATTCTTTTAGTAGTATGCGAGCCGGAAACTCGTCGTCTACTATTATACACTTAATCTTTTCTGTTGTCATGGCTCAAGATTTTATGGCGTTTTCTATCCTGCGAAGGTATCAATTTTCATGAAAATACTAAAAGCATTTTCTGTGGTTTCTATATTTAACTCGTAGCGATTGGGGTAGAGGATATCTAATCTCTTGCGAACATTTTCTACTCCTATGCCTCCTACGACATCTTTGTTTATGGTGATGGCCGGCAGTGAGTTTTTTACTTTGAATATAAGTATAGGACCAAGTGTTTTTATTTCGACTTGCAACCAACCTTTTTTTGTGTTTTCGATGTTGCCGTGTTTGAAGCTGTTCTCGATGAACGGTATCATGAGCATTGGCTCGATAAGGAGTTCGTTGTTGCAGTTTGAGGTGTCGAGTTTGATGTTGGGTTCGCTATCCATTTTGAGCTTCTGAAACTCTATGAAGTTGATGATGTAGTCTATCTCTCTGCTTACTTTGACTTTCTGGCTTTCGCTGTCGTAGAGTGTGAAGCGGAGCATGTCGGATAGCTTGAGTATCATGTCTGGAGTACGATCCGATTTTATTACAGAGAGTGCGTAAATGTTGTTGAGGGCGTTGAAGAGAAAGTGTGGATTTATTTGAGATTTGAGGAATTTCATCTCAAATTCGATGTTCTGATGGGTGAGGTCGATTTCTCTCTTGCGAGCTTTTTTGTCGGCGTCTAAGTATCCGAGTGTGGTGCTGACAAAGAGCATTCCCAATACGGGTAATATCCATTCGACTATAGAGTCGGCAAGTGGTATGTCAAAAAGTGTGTTGTCAATAAGGCATACGATGCTTATTATGCTTGTTGCAGCCAATAGTGTATAGCCGAGGTAGTGCAACAACTTGTTTTGAAACAAGAACTTTGGTAATAGCCATAGAACGTTGATGTAGAATACTGCGGCACTTACCGATAGTGTCTTTAGTATTATGGTTATTACGTCGGCTTCGTGTTTGAATAACAAGGGCCCTATATTTATAAGGCTGAAGCTTATCCAAACGGCTAAATGAACAGTTTTTGTGCTTAGTTTCATCTTCGATTTATTGTGTCAGGGGTAAAAAAATCCCTCCGCTAACTCGTTAGCGATGCCAATAAGTGATGCGGAGGGTATCTTTTTCTGTGTTGCTTCTTAGTCTTTATCTTCGTACCATTCGTATGGGTCGAAGCTCCATATGTCAGAGTAGAAGTTACCTCCCGAACCTGTGATGTTGATGTCGCTTGTAGTTCCGGTCGTTACAAATGGTTTTGTCAAACCGTCTCCCATGTCGAGTGTGAATGCTACAGCAAACTTACGTTGGTTGCCCTCGAAGCTTGTCTTCTGTACCCAATAGTCATTAGCAAGGTCGTATTCCCATGTTGCATTGCCTGCGTAGCCTGCGCCACCTGTTGTGATATACGCTTTGCCCAACTCAGGAATTACAAATGCTACGCCTCCGTAAGATGCTAGTGTATAGTCATCGTCAAATTCGAAGTCGGTACGGTCACTGATACGATGCAATGCCTTGTTGTCCCATTTGTTAGTAGCTGGGTCGTATACCTCAAACCAGTCTACAACTCCGTTGTTGACACCACCTACAACGTATCCTTTGCCGTTGTGAACGAAGGCCATAGCCTGTGCTCGTGGCTTACCGATAGAGCTGATTGGTGTCCAATTTTTGCCATCGAATTTATAGAAGTCAGAGAGTATGTTGTCGTCATAGTCTTCTCCTGTGCCTACGTAAGCTACATTGTCTATCACAAAGGCTACAGCATAACGACATGAGTCGCCCGGATAATCTGCAATTTTCCTCCAGCTTCCAGTCTGCTTGATGTTGGCTAATGTGGTGTCGGCAATAGACGGATAGTCGCTTGCGTTTGGAGTGCCGGCAGGATCAAACTCCCAAAAGTCCTTCAAGTAGTTTGTTCCGTCATAGCCCAAACCAACGTATCCCTTGCCGTTGATAGAAAATGCTACTGCGCCATTACGCGGAGCTGCGGCATCAGGCATTGATGTGATGCCTTCCATGGTGCGGTCCCAACGTGGTGTCCATGACATAGAGCCGTTTTTAACCTCACACTTGTAGAAGTCGCGGTAACGTTCTTTTTCTTCTGTTTTGTTGGTATTGGCTCCGGTGCCTACATAGGCCGTGTTGCCGATTTGGAAGCATACAGCACCGCCTCGACGTGTCCCGGGAAAGTCTATACCTTCTTCTACCCAGTTGCCCAATAAATCTACGTTGTCTTCATCCTCACAACTAACAATACTTAGCGAGGCTGCTGCAAATAGCGCCCAAAGAGAATAGTACAAAGTTCTTCTTTTCATTCTTAACTATATTTTTAATCGCACAAAACTAATTCGTATTAATTATTGCTTCTAAACAATTCAACAAAAGTACAGCTTTTTTATATAAAAATATAGTTTCTATCCTTAAATTTGCACCATAAAATAAAATATTGCATTATGTCAGTAGCAACAGATACAAAATCGAAGAAGGTAACTACCTATGTCTTTGGTGAAATGAAGCAACGTGGAGAGAAGATTTCTATGCTCACTTCGTATGACTATTCTTTGGCTAAAATTGTTGATGGAGCGGGCGTAGACGCTATCCTTGTGGGTGATTCCGCCTCTAATGTTATGGCCGGTTGGGAGACTACTCTCCCTATTACTCTCGATCAGATGATATATCACGGAGCCTCGGTGGTTCGTGCGGTGAAACGTGCGTTGGTCGTTGTCGATTTGCCTTTTGGTACTTATCAAGGTAATTCGAAGGAGGCTCTTAGTTCGGCCATTCGTATCATGAAGGAGACGGGTGCCGATGCCATAAAAATAGAGGGTGGGAGCGAAATACTTGAGTCTGTTGAGCGTATCCTCTCTGCCGGTATACCTGTTATGGGACATTTGGGCCTTACTCCGCAGTCAATACATAAATTTGGAACTTACACTGTGCGCGCCAAGAGTGCAGAGGAGGCTGATAAACTTCTTTCAGATGCGCTCTCGCTCGAAAAGGCAGGCTGTTTCGCTATTGTCTTGGAGAAAATTCCGGCTCAGCTTGCTACGAAAGTGGCTCACTCGGTAAAGATCCCAATTATTGGCATAGGCGCGGGTCACGGTGTTGACGGACAAGTATTGGTGTTGCATGACATGCTCGGTATTACAAACGAGTTCTCACCACGTTTCTTGCGTCGTTATCATCATCTCTACGAGGAGATTTCCGGTGCTGTGGAGAACTATGTGAAAGATGTTAAGTCTGTTGATTTCCCTAACGAAAAAGAACAATACTAATGGAACTTGAAGTACTATACGAAGATAATCATATCATAGCAGTCAATAAGTCAAATTCGGATATTGTCCAAAGTGACAAGACCGGCGATGAGACATTGGCGGACAAAGTAAAGGCTTATATCAAGCATAAGTACAACAAGCCGGGAGATGTCTTCCTTGGCATCACACATCGTCTGGACCGACCTGTGAGCGGTGTCGTTGTTTTTGCACGAACAAGCAAGGCTCTCGCTCGTATCAATCAGATGTTTGCCGACAAGGCGGTGAAGAAGATTTATTGGGCTATCGTCGGAGAACGTCCTCCGCAGATAGAGGAGGAACTGCACCATTATATAGGCAAGAACGAAGAGAAAAACCGAGCTCTCGTGTCTATTAAGCAACGTCCGGGCTATAAAGAGGCTGTCCTTTCGTACCGTCTTATAGGGGGAACGCAGCATCTTAATCTGCTCGAAGTGGAACTTAAGACCGGGCGACATCATCAGATACGTGCACAGCTTGCTCGTATCGGTTGCCCTATACGAGGCGATGTTAAGTATGGCTACAAACGTGGTAATGAGGGCGGAGGCATCAATCTTCATGCTCGCTCTGTGGAGTTTGTACATCCTGTATCGAAGGAACTTATAACCATAGTGGCTCCCGTGCCAAAGGGTAACGAATGGAAGGTTTTTGATTTGAAGTAGGATTTTATTGTGATAGATGTTGATGGAGACTCGCCTTAATGGATAACGGGTCTCTGTTTTTTTGTGTGTTTAGCAAGAACGTATTCGGAGTGCAGTCGGAGAAAGAACAGACTTGTGGTATTTTGATGTCACCTTACGTCGAGTAGCGAGACTTTGAATATCAGTGTTGAGTAGCTCGGTATGTCGCCGTAGTTTCGTGTTCCATAGCCCAAGTCGTATGGAATGAATATTTCCCACGTCGAGCCGCATGGCATGCATTTCAAAGCCTCTCTCCACCCTTTGATGAGGTCGGCAACTCTAAATTGTGAAGGCTTGCGACGTGCATAGGAACTGTCGAACACCTTGCCGTCAATGAGACGTCCTTCGTATTCCACTATCACTTGCGATGAGCTTCGTGGTTTGGACCCGCCTGCATCTTCTATTATTCTGTATAATACACCGCATGACAATTCTGATACGTCATTTTCCTTAGCAATGTTGATGAGGTAACGTTCGTTGTCTTTCTTGTATTGCTTGTTCATGCGAGAGTGTAATGTTTTAAAGTTCTATCTCATTCGCTTCATCGAGCCATAGACGAGACTGTGCGTCACTTGGCATAAGCCAGCCTCCGCGAGGTGATAGACCTATGCATGTGGCTTGCGGTCCGTCGGGCATTGCAGAACGTTTAAACTGCTGGTTGAAGAAACGACGCAGGAAGACAATGAGCCACTTCTTTATAGTCTCGTCGTTGTAGTTTTCAAATGCTCGTTGTGCCATGAAGAACAGTCGTTGTGGCCTGTAACCATATTGCACAAAATGGTAAAGGAAGAAGTCATGCAATTCGTATGGACCTACCAGGTCTTCTGTCTTTTGAGCGATGTTGCCTGCTTTGTCGGCGGGAAGGAGTTCGGGCGATATCGGCGTATCAACGATGTCGAGCAGATAAGGGGCTGACTCGCTGTATTTGTCACTGTGAGCTATCTCTCTGATGATGTGTCTGATGAGCGTCTTCGGAACAGAGGCGTTGACGCCGTACATCGACATGTGGTCGCCGTTGTAAGTAGCCCAGCCGAGAGCTACCTCTGACAAGTCTCCCGTGCCAATGACCAATCCGCTCTCTTTGTTCGCAATGTCCATGAGTATCTGAGTACGTTCGCGAGCTTGCGAATTCTCGTATGTCACGCTTCTGTCGTTCTCCGGTAAGTCGATATCTTTAAAGTGTTGCAAACAAGCATCTTTGATGCTTATCTCTTTTATCGTTATGCCAAGACTTTCCATCAGTTTGATGGCGTTGTTGTAAGTGCGTCCGGTAGTGCCAAAACCCGGCATCGTAATGCCTAATATGTTCTTACGTGGCAGGCCGAGTTTGTCCATTGCGTTGGCGGCAACAAGGAGTGCCAACGTGGAGTCCGAACCGCCTGAAATGCCCAACACCATGCATTTGGCGTATGACATGGCGTATCGTTGAGCCAAACCGTTTGTTTGTATTTCCAAAATCTCGTTGCATCGTTCTGTCAACTCCTTGTCGTTAGGCACAAAAGGCAACGGATTGTATGTGCGGATTATCTGCAATGAGTCATTGTCGTTGCGCAGAGGTGTTTGGATATATCTGAATGTCGGAATTGTTACAGAACCTATGAACGAAGTTTGTCGCATTCGAAGCGCTTCCAGCTTCATGATGTCAACGTCGGCGTATATCAGATTGTCTGTCGTTTTGTAACATTCCCCTTCGGCCAATATCTCCCCATCTTCTACGATGAATGTCGACCCTCCATATACGACATCGGTTGTCGACTCTCCGTATCCACATGAGGCGTAGACGTATGCCGTGGTAGTTTTTATACTATGTTGACATATCTGCTGAGCGAGAACATTTTGAGAACCAACGATGTTGATGTTTGCAGAAGGGTTTAGGATAATGTTGGCACCAGATAGAGATTGGAATGATGATGGTGCAATGGCTGCCGAGAGGTCTTCGCCTATCTCTATGCCGAAAGTGACGTTGTCGGCAGAGAAAAGCAGGTCTGTTCCAAACGGAACTCTCTGTTCGCATAATGTTAGATGCGCATCTTTGATATCTGCTCCGGAGGCAAACCAACGTCTTTCGTTATTGGTAATATATGTCTTTGGCACAATGCCGATAATATCTCCTTTGTGAATTACTGCGGCGCAGTTATATACTTTGTTATGATACATCACCGGCAAGCCGACGACGGCCGTCACCGCCATGGTGTGGGATAGTGACAAGATGTTGTCGAGAGCCTCTTCCGCTTGTCTGATGAAATAAGACTGTCCGAAAATGTCTCCACATGTGTAGCTCGTTACGCATAGTTCGGGCAGAACCACGACAGACGCTCCTTCATCTGAAGCATTTGCCATCATGTCAATAATCTGCTGTGTGTTGTACGTGCAGTCGGCGACCTTGCCTACCGGTATGGCTGTGGCTATTTTGATGTATCCCTTCATGATTACAGACCTATTAGGAATATTGTTGGTTTTTTGTTTAAGTCGGGCAGTTTTGAGTTGCGCCATTGTGACACACTTTTCGTGACGATGTATTCGTCTTCGCATGTCACATTGCATGCTATGCAGAGACGTGTCGAAGGACGAAGTGCGAAGAGAAGGTCGTCCAACATCTTGGTATTGCGAAAAGGTGTCTCGATGAATATCTGTGTCTGTTTTTCGCGTATTGCTCTATCTTCAAGATGTTTGATGGCCTTGATGTTGCTACTTTTTTCTACGGGCAGATAACCTGTGAAGGCGAAGTTCTGACCGTTCATTCCCGAGGCCATCATTGCCATCAGTATGCTCGACGGACCAACGAGCGGAACGACCTTCAATCCTTTGTTATGCGCTATTGCCACTACGTCGGCTCCTGGGTCTGCTACGCCCGGACAACCGGCTTCGGATATTATACCCATGTCATTGCCAGCTTCGGCAGGCTTGAGAAATGATGGAATATCCTCCGGTCGTGTGTGTTTGTCGAGGACGAAAAATGTCAGTTCGTCGATGTTGATGCTCTTGTCGACCTTTTTCAAGAAACGTCTGACGGTGCGAATGTCCTCTACTATGAAGTGCTTTATGCGTCTGATGATAACCACGTTTTCCGCAGGAAAGCTCTTTTCTGTAGAGCTCTCGCCGAGGAAGTTGGGTATGAGGTATATGCAGCCTTTCATGTCGTCGAGCAGTTTCAGATGTCTTAAATGATGTTGAAAGCCTTGAGCTGTTCTTCCATTTGTTGTTGTACTTCCTTAGCCTCTTCTGCTGCCACTTCGGCAAAACGCTCGCTCTTATCGGCGTAGATGATAGCTCTTGAAGAGTTGACTAAGAGTCCGCAGGTGTTGTTCATACCGTATTTGCAAACTTCTTCGAGCGAACCGCCTTGTGCGCCTATGCCCGGAACTAAAAGGAAGTGCTCAGGTACAATCTTACGTATGTCTTCAAACATTCTGCCTTGTGTTGCACCCACGACGTACATCATGTTCTTGTCGTTGCCCCATTGTTGACTTATGCGCAAGACTTTTTCAAAGAGACGCTCGCCGTCAGTGTCTTGTGTCAACTGGAAGTCGTGTGAGCCTTTGTTTGATGTCAATGCGAGCAAAATAACCCATTTGCCTTCGTAAGAGAGGAATGGCGTCACAGAATCTTCGCCCATATACGGAGCCACTGTCACAGAGTCGATGTTCATCTCCTCGAAGAATGTGCGTGCGTACATTGCAGATGTGTTGCCAATGTCACCGCGTTTGGCATCTGCAACGATGAAATGATTGGGGTAGTTGTTGTTGAGGTATTCGATGGTCTTCTCAAATGAAATCCAGCCTTTTACTCCCATGCATTCGTAAAAAGCCAAGTTGGGTTTGTATGCCACGCAATATTCTGCTGTAGCGTCAATGATGGCTTTGTTGAATGCAAATATAGGATCCTCTTCATTGAGCAGATGTTGTGGTATCTTTTTGATATCTGTGTCCAATCCTACGCAGAGGAAACTCTTTCGTGCCTTTATATTTTCGAATAACTGCTGCTTGTTCATTTCAGTCTTTGTTATGATAATGGTTAAAGATAATTGTTTATCATATGCAAAGATACAACAAAGAAACGAAAGTGAGTGCGAAATGGGGAAAGAATGTTGTCTGTTAGCGAATTAACGGTGTTTGCCAAGATGTTGCTGTGCCATCAAATGCCAATGAAAAGCCAAGAAATGACAAAGTTTCGTTACTATACCGTTACTTTAATTCTTGATTTCAATAGGTTTATTCGATTGCCTTAACAGATTGAAAAACAATATCTGTATGACGATTTAGGATGCAAATATAGGGAAATTTCTCATATCTTCGTTCCTGTTTCGCTTCAGCTGATTCTTTTGCACCGATACGCTGTGTTTTGCATACCGCCACTCAACTCTACAAGTAATAATTTCGCAAACAAAAAAGTAGAGTTATGAGCAGAAGCACTTTCAGAGTATTATTCTATCTCAAACGCAATGCCCCGAAGAAGAACGGGCTTGTACCTGTAATGTGCCGTATCACCGTAAACGGCAAGATTTCCCAATTCAGTTGCAAATTGGATGTGGAGGAAAAGTTGTGGAATGTCAATCTCGGCAGAATGTCGGGAAGAAGCATTGTTGCACAAGAAACCAACATAATGTTGGATAAAATCAGAATAGGCATCAACAAGGCTTATCAGGAGATTATGGACAGAGATGGTTATGTGTCGGCAGAGAAGGTCAGAAATGCTTTCTTGGGTATGGGATCAAACCATAAAACCCTGCTTGCCGTATTCAGACAACACAATGAAGATTATGCCAAGCAAGT
>CALAUL010000042.1 GCA_937892255.1 uncultured Bacteroidales bacterium
CCGACTTCGCAAGGCAGAAAGCAGAACGCCTCAAGCCGAGACTTGACGCCATATCCGAATTTGTGTGGGATTATCAGGTCGTGGTCGACTCTCCGCCGAAATAGACGGTCGGGTAACCCGAGCCAAAGACTTGTTGCAAAAGAATGAGAAGAAAATTAACATCTAAATTTTTCCTAAAAAAGGAGATTGTATAATTTTTTGACTATATTTGCGATACGACAAGAAATAATATGGAGTATTTTCGGTATAGGAATGATTTGAAAATAATGTCTTTATTCGCTGTGGCACGTGTTTGCAGGAAAGTACGGAGTTGCATGGCGTTTGTGGAGGTTTGTGGAGAATCCAATAAAAAGTACTTTTGCAACAAGAGAAGTCGTTTGGGATTTACTGCAAGGATATATTTCAATATTCTGAATATTAAGCAATTTTCATGTATAAGACGTTTGGGCTTAAAATTCTGTACATTCCGGCTATAGATATTCATGTTGTTGTTTGTTTTTAGGCAACAACGTATTTTTTAGGGAAATCAAATAAAAAATAACTTATCAAAAGAATTTAGAATTTAGTGCGTAAAATTATATGGGACTTGTAATAGTTTATTTATCGTTGGCTTTATTTGTATCGTTCTTATGTTCGGTATTAGAAGCTGTGTTGTTGTCAACCCCTGTCTCCTTTATTACAATGAAAGAACAAGAAGGCGCAAAGAATGCACCGTTGATGATGAAATACAAACAAGATATAGACCGTCCTATTTCGGCTATATTATCGCTTAACACCATAGCGCATACGATAGGCTCAGCAGGAGTTGGAGCTGAAGCTGTTAAGGTCTTTGGAGATGCTTGGTTTGGTGTTATATCAGCAGTTTTGACCGTATTGATATTGGTTGTGTCGGAGATAATACCGAAGACTATAGGTTCGTATTATTGGCGTCAATTGGCCATGGCGTCGGTGTCGGTGATTAGGGTTATGATTTTTATATCATATCCATTGGTATGGTTATCGGAGTTCGTTACTAGAATGGTGGCGTCAAAGAAACAGACTTTATCGGTAAGTAGAGAAGAAGTGTCGGCAATGGTGAGTGTTGGAGCAAAAGAGGGCGTAATAGAGAGTTCGGAGAGTAATGTAATACAGAATGTGTTTAAACTCAATACTATACCGGTGTCGGATATTATGACGCCTCGCACTGTTGTTGTTACAGCATCGGAGAACACCAAGCTGAAAGAGTTTTACGGGAATAAGATGCAACGAATATATTCTCGTATTCCTGTTTACGATGACAATCCTGATTTTATCACGGGATTCATCTTGAAGCAGACAGTGTTGGAAAACCTTGCAGACGACCGTTTTAACCAACAGCTTCGTGAAATACGTCGTCCGATATTGGCGTATAACGAAGACACTCCGGTGATAGACGTATGGGAAGAGATGCTTCTAAAGAAAGAACATATAGCTCAGGTACAAAACGAATATGGGTGTTTCCTTGGTATAGTCACAATGGAGGATATCATTGAAACTATAATAGGTCGAGAGATAGTAGATGAAAACGATACGGTCGAAGACTTGCAGGCATACGCAAAGGAAAAGTGGAAAAAGCAGATTTCGTCTAAAAAGAGTTAATGAACGAGGGGCTGTTATGAAGGAATTTTGAATAAGACTAAAAAAAACGCCACGTCGTTGGAGTGTTAGAATGATGTTTTTGAAAGAACTTTACATAATTAGAATGAGTCGCAAGAGTTCATTATATATTCAACGCATCAGACAATTTGGTTAAAAAACATCAAAACATTTGTTTTGGAAGAA
>CALAUL010000043.1 GCA_937892255.1 uncultured Bacteroidales bacterium
TTGATACGGAAGATAGTCAATGACTCTTCTGTGCGCAGAGAGAAGTTGAAGTTGTGACGCTGGAGTACCTCACGCACAAAGAGAAGTCCTAAGCCTTGTCCTGTCGGTTTAGATGAGAAGAAAGGAGTAAAGAGTTTCATTTCCACCTCACCTGTTATGGGGTCGCCATTGTTGATAATCTCAATTGTCGTAGGTGTGGTGCGCATGATGATTTCGCCACTGTCATGATGAATAGCTTCGATGGCGTTCTTTGTGATATTGATGAGCACCTGTTCAAAGAGAACTAAGTCAAGGCTACACGTTGCATCTGAGGGGTCAAGCTCTACGGTAAGCTTTATACCACGTTCGGCACAACGAGATGACATTATCTTGGCACAACTACGTACCATATCATTGATAGAGACAATACTAAGATTAGGGTCAGGTATCTTCACTACATTGGCAAAGCTCGTTATGAACTCACTGAGCTTATAGCATCTCTCAACAGATACTTTAAGCACTTCATTGATATCCTTCATATCGTCCATATCATCGAATGTTGTAAGCAGGGCATCTAATGTCGATGCGACGCCACACATGGAGTTGTTGACCTCATGAGCTATCATACGAATGACCTTTTCGTATGCGAGTTTTTCTGCCTTGAACATCTCATCTGTAAGGGACTCAATGAGGATAAATGAGCGACGTGCGCCACGGTCGAAGAATGAAGCGTGAGAACACTTATATATAGATGCGTCGCTCAGTCGTATTGTCTTACTCTCACCGACGGGTATAGAGGGGAGAGAGTCAGAGAGTTGGGCATTGCTGAGAAACCTCTGCGCTGCGGGGTTGTATTGTACTGGTTTGTCGTCGTAGTCGTATATGACAACACCCATAGGTGAAGCAACGATGAGTTGTGATAGGAAATGATGTTGCTCTTCGATATGCGAACGTTCCTCTTTGAGTTGCGACATCATGCTATTGAATATATCTACTATCTTATCAGCTTCGGGTTGTCCTATTCGTCGGAGCCGAGAGGCGAAATCTTGTTCGTGTAGCAAGTCCATACCATTGGCTATAGTGCGCAAAGGTCGCACCAAACGACGGTAAAAGAAGATAAGGTATACGATGAGCAAGGCTATCATGACTTCGTATATCAGCACATAGAGAACGTTGTGTGCTTCCAATACTACATAGCCCATACAAGCCATAAGGACGACGAGAAACGATGTCAGTCCAAAGAACAACCAACCTGTTTTCATTGCACTACTGTTTTATTCCGTACTTCTCCATTCTACGATAGAGGGCAGCTCTACTCAGTCCGAGTTCGTTGGCTACGCGAGAGATATTGCCATTATGTTTTTCTAATGCCCTCGTGATATGCTGGCACTCCATATCGTCAAGTGTTGATGCGTTGGAGGTGTGATTGTCTGCAGACGCATCTGTTGGCTCAGAGCAAGATTTGAAGTCGTCAACATCAAGACACTCTTTACCAGAGACTAAGACGGTACGTTCGACGAGATTGCGCAACTCACGTATATTACCATAGAATGGCAAACGCTGTAGGTATGTCATAGCCTCATGTGACACTTCGGCTGTCTGCATTCCATAGGAGAGAGCTTGCTCACGTATGAAATGTTTGACAAGCAGTGGTATATCTTCACTTCTCTCTCTCAGTGGAGGGAGAGTGACGGTGATAAGGTTGATACGATAGAAGAGATCTTCACGAAAGTTCTTTGCAGCCACTTCTGCTTTCAGGTCTCTATTAGTAGCACTCACCACACGCACATCGGCTCTACGTTGGCGACTATCGCCGAGTACTTCATAGGTCTGGTCCTGCAAGACTCTAAGCAGTTTCACTTGGCATGCAGCGTCAAGTTCACCTATCTCATCGAGAAATATCGTTCCCTTGTCAGCCATCTCAAAACGACCTACTCTATCTGCGTAAGCATCAGTAAATGCACCTTTCTTATGTCCGAACATTTCACTTTCAAAGAGGCTTTGAGAGAGACCGCCAAGATTGACTTTGACGAAAGGCTCAGAGGCACGTGGGCTTAGTCGGTGTAATGCCTCTGCTATGAGTTCTTTTCCCGTACCGCTCTCCCCCATGATAAGCACAGAGGCTTTAGTGGGAGCAATACGAGCTACAGTGGAGAGCACCTCTTTGAGTTTGGCACTCTCACCTATTATCTTATCGAAAGAGAGTTGAGAGGTGCTATTATCACTATTATCTGTAGGAGCATTGACTTGCAGAGCTGTCTTGACAGAGGATAGCATGGCAAGGTTGTTCCAAGGCTTGGTGATAAAGTCAAAAGCACCTGCTTGCATACCTTGCACTGCCAATTGTATAGAGCCCCATGCCGTCATGAGTATGACGGGTGTTTGAGGAACGAAGAGTTTCACTTGGCGCAGTAGTGTCAGTCCCTCCTCTCCTGAGGTAGAGAGGGAGAAGTTCATATCCAACATTATCAACGCAAGAGGTGTGCTACGTACTATTTCCATAGCCTCTTTGGCATTGCATGCTGTCACACATTGGTATCCTGCACGTTTGAGGACAAAGGACAACGAAGAGCGTATAGCTGTATCATCATCGACTATCAATATCATATTCTTTACTTATATTAAGAGTAATAAAGAGTTTACAAATATAATACTATTTGCGAACCAATGTATCAAAATCGACATTAAGAGTACGATCTGCCATGAAGTCATAGAGTGTTGTACTACGAACGGTATAGAAGTAGTTCCAATAGTAGTAAAGCTCTTCGATATACTTTTGACGGGCATTATCCTTGCTCTGTCGGGCGTCGTTGAGGTCAAGTATGCTTATCTGTCCCACCATGAATGTCTCTATTGCGGTGTTGTATCGTTGTTGAGCTATTCTGTCGGCAGCAACGGAGATATTGACTTGCTCTGACTGGTTGTTGAAATTCTCCACAAGGAGGTATACATTCTGATTGAACGACATCTCTTCTTGTCGTATTCGGCTCATTTCGACATCACGGTTAGACTGAGCCACTTTGACCTGTCCTTTGCGTTTACCCCAGTCAACGAGGGGGATAGAGAGACCCACTTCGACCTGAGAGTAGTTTTTCACATCGTCATAGGCTGTGCTAAAGGATTTATTGCGGCCAGTATTGCCTATAGAGGCATAGAGATTTATCTGTCGGCGGTTACCTTTAGAGACAGCTACGGCATAGTCGGACTGTAGTTGTCGACGGAGGACATTCTCTGCAAAGGGGTTATTGGTGTGAGCCATGCTAAGTACCTTATCATACGAGAGATGCATAGCAGGTATAACATCAGGCACAATAGGTTTTAACTCCACACTATCATCTATGGCGAGGAACGAAGAGATACGAAACATATTAGCGTTGAGTTCGGACTGAGCCTTAGTGAGGTTGGCTTTCATCTGTAGAGCAGAGAGTTCGAGTTGCATGAGGTCGCTCTCGCTTATCTGTCCTATCTCACGTTTGGCACGAGCTATAGTGAAGAGGCGTTCGGCGTTCTCATGATTTTGGAGAGCTATATCGTAGTTTTCCCTTGCGAGTAATAAGTTGAAGAAATAACCGAGAGTAGTAATAGTGACCTCTTCTATACTCTTGACATACTCTTGTTTGGCCTCACGATAGCGCACCGGTTCTATGCGTCGTTGCCATTTCTGGTTGTTGACACCGAGAATAGGTTGAGAGAGAGTGAGAGCTACTGGCACGCTCAAGAACTCCTCTGCCTCATTGCTATTGATATACTCAAGAGAAGAAGAGAGGGAGAGACGGCCACCAGTAAAAGGTATATTCTGGTCAACGACGACACTGCCACTCATACTGAGAATGTCGTTTTTGAGATATGTATACGAGCCATCATCGAGTTGCATACGTGTGTAGTTGTTGGCATAAGAAGGAGCAGTAGCCTTGAAAGTTATCTCAGGGAGCTGTTCCGCCTTGTGAGTTCGGTACTCCCAATAGGCTGTTTTGAGTCTATTGAGAGCCACCGAAGCATCGACACTACGTTCGTGAGCAAGGGCGATAGCCTCTTCAAGGGTGAGACTTTGCTGTTGAGCCATCATAAGAGATGGCATAAGGACAGCGATGAGAATTGGGAAAAAGCGTTTCATGTGATAATCGTTTATTCTGCGTGTAACACCTCAGCAGG
>CALAUL010000044.1 GCA_937892255.1 uncultured Bacteroidales bacterium
GTTTTAATGAGGTTCTGATTGCTTGCTAATGCAAAAAAATGTACTTATAGAATCTCTCTTTAAAAAATTATTTAACACTTTATCTCATGTTTAATCTGCAATCCTTTTTATCCCATGCCAAAGATTTTATGAAAAGTGCAAAGTACTACCCTGTAGAGTTGTGCATGTCTTTGTTTTTATTTTTTTCCTTCGTAATTAGGGTGGAATTTGTAGAAATACCTCGGTCAAATTGTTTCCTTGACTTTTTTTTGCCAATATGGACATTCTGTGTACTTCCGTTTGTCATAACCATCATAATTCGATGCGACTGGTGGAATCGAACGAAAAGCAACATTGCTAAATATGCATACTATGCAAGCGGTCTGCTTCTGTTACTGCCGGGAGTAATCTTCTATGACTTTGATAAGGTGAGCATAGAAATCATTTGTGGCACATATCTTCTCGCTTTTGGATTGTTTATCTCTTCCGGGTTGTATTGGGATAACCGTAAATATGCCTATAGTGGAAGCCAGATGTTTCATCAGCTTTGTTCTTCTGTCATTGTAGCCGGCGTGTTCGCCCTTGCCTACTTTGCAGTAGTAGGTTCGATAATCTATCTTTTTCTTGATTATTCTTTTGAAAGTGTAAAAAATAGCTTTGTCATTCGTTGTTTGGTGTTGTACGGAAGTTGGTTCATAGCATCAGTGTTTTTCCCAATGTTCCTGACTCATAAAATAACAGAGGTCAGAGAGCAAAAGGAAGAATACGTGTCAAGAGAGCTCAATTTCTGCGCCAACTACATTCTCATCCCTTTTCTACTTATCTACACGATTATTTTATACGTATATGCGTGCAAGATATTAATTCAGTGGAATCTGCCTCAAGGAATGGTGAGTTGGATGGTGATCGTGTATATCTTCTTGGCATTCATTGGACACGCATTGCAGAATATCATCAGCAACAAGCGATTTGAACGATTCTTCCGTTTCCTTCCCTATATATCCATCGTCCCGCTTGTCTTGTATTGGGTTGGTTTAGGCAGACGCTTGTCCGACTATGGTTTGACAGAGAGCAGAATCTATCTCTTGGTGTTTGGTGTTTTAGCTACGATTTTCATGGTCTTTTTGCTTTTCAAAAAGACCAACCATTACCTGTTGATGTCTGGCATCGCATCTGTTGCCATCATTTTTCTTGCTTACGTGCCATGGACAAACGCCACTTGTTTGGCTGCGTTAAGCCAGCTATCAACGGTAACCGATTTTGTGGAGAAATACGATCTGCTAAATGAAAAGCAGCGTCAATTCAAGGAGTATAAAGATTGGAATGCAGATGCGATAGCAGATACAACAGGGTTAAAGAACTTCGTTTCCGCCTATTTATATCTCGGAGACTACTCTGTGAAGAAAAAAGTAGAAAATGTCATTCAATATGATTCCGTTTATTCCATTTATGGGCACTTGCCAGCAGAAATAAAACGCAAAAAAGACAGACAAGGATCAGCCTATGATGACACTAATTCTTATTTTTCACATAAAAGACCCGACTACCCAATTGATGTGAAAAAGTATCCGTTCTTTTGCAAAAAAATCCGCGTGGATCTCCGGTATGAAGTCGATGCTCTCATGTATATATACAACGGACTTGAACTGATAGCCACAATAGATTTGAAATCACACATTAAAGACAACTTTTCTGTCATTCGTCAAAACTCTATTCCAAAGGAAAAAACAGAACAAGTTTTCACGATTAAAAATGACTCTGTTTTAGTCGTCTTCAACGATATTTCTGTCGATGTTATTAGAGAAAGCAATCAAATCACCAACTTGCTATCCGATGAAGTGCTGATTTTCTCTGTGCGT
>CALAUL010000045.1 GCA_937892255.1 uncultured Bacteroidales bacterium
ACGCCATGTAGGAGCGATTGTTCGTATTGCCATTTTATGGCACAAGGTATCGAGATGTGTTGGTTTATCAGAATGCCTTTCAGCCACCCAAAAAATATCGCATATAGAGTTGAAAAGCCATGATTTTAAGTGTATTACTTATGAGCAGTGTTAAATATTACAAAAACGAAACGTAGTAGATAACAATGGAAGTGATAACTCTTTAACTTTGCGCTTTCGTTTATAAAAATCATATAAGAAGAGATGTTACTCACATACGGTTTTTTAGTGGCTGTAGCCATATCGATATTGCTGATAGTGATTAGTCCGAAGCGCATTATAGGGACTATGGGTGCGATGTCGATAGTAGCGTTGTCGGCGGTGAGCATAGCTGGCTATGTGGCGGCTTTGATTTCTAATGGAGAAGGAGATTTTATCAGTACATTCCGGCATAGTTTGTTTGGGCGGATAGATGTCGTGGTGGACGATATGTCGGGGTTGTTTCTTATCTTGGTGAGTGTATTGTTCTCTGTGGGGGCAATATACGGCATAGGATATCTCAACACATACGACAAGCGAGTCGGACAGACGAGGCTGCATTGGTTGACATTGATGTTGACATTTGTCGGCATGGTGGTGATGATGACGACCGACAACATGATAATATTCCTCATTGGTTGGGAGTTCATGGCTATAGGTTCGTTTTTCGCTGTGATATTTGAGAGTGAGAAGCCTTTGGTATTGAAGTCGGGACTCAACTATTTCATACAGTCGCATATCGCCGTTTTGATGTTGACGGGAGCTTTTGTGTGGGTCTATTCGTACAGTGGGACGACGTCATTTGAGGGTTTCAAGATATTCATGGAGAGTGCAACGGCGAAAGAGTTGTGCGTGATGATGTTCTTATTGGTGGGCGGATTTGGCTTTAAAGCCGGCATAGTACCGTTTCATTCGTGGTTGCCATATGCACATCCGGCGGCACCTTCGCATGTGTCAGCTCTTATGTCGGGTGTCATTGTCAAGGCGGGTATATATGGTATAATACGTTTTGGTTCGTATGTCAGATATAGCGAAGCCGACATCACTACGGAGATAGGTCTTGTCATATTGGCAATGGGAGTGATAAGCGGATTGTACGGAATAATAAATGCCGCTGTGCACCGTGACTTCAAGCGTATGTTGGCTTATTGTACTATAGAGAACATAGGCATAATAGTGATGGGAATTGGCGTAGGGTTCATAGGCATGGGCGAGAGCAACTACTTCATCACAGTTATGGGTTTTGGTGCGGCGTTGTTGCACACTATCAATCATGCCATTTTCAAATCGCTCTTATTCTTTGGAGCCGGCAATGTATATATCATGACGCATACGCGCAATATGGAGGAGCTTGGTGGGCTTATAAAGCTGATGCCTCGCACGGCGTTTGTGTTTCTCATAGGAGCGTTGGCCATAGGCGGACTACCACCCTTTGGTGGTTTTGTATCGGAATGGATTCTCTACTACTCGTTTATAAAGGGCATGACCATGAGCGACTTGATGATACCTGCGGCAATGGTTGTCTCGGGAGCTTGTCTGGCGGTGATAGGAGGCGTGTCGATGTTGACATTTACGAAAAGTTTCGGTGTGATATTCTTAGGCGAACCGCGTAAGATGTTGGCACATCAGCCGCATGAGGTAAAAAGCGGAATGCTTAAGACGAGTTATATATTGATAGGACTAATCGTCATGTTCGTGTTATTTGCAAGACAGCTGTTTGAGTTTTCGACATCTATTATCACCGACCTATTTGGTTTGCGACTTTTCTCCATGGAGACGATGGAGGTAGGACGAGTAGCCGATATATTGGGGACGTTGAGCATTGTCATGGTAGTCTTTTTGGCAATAATGGCAGCTATGGTATATGTACGATTTAAGTTTATCGAGAAGCGCGAAGTGAGTTATAGCGGCACATGGGGTTGTGGATATATGCGACCCATAAAAGGCATACAGTATACGGGCAAGTCATTTGCACGCACGCTGATAGAGCTTTTTAAGATATTCCTTCCCACCTCAACGCGATACAAAGAGCTCACAACGGAAGAGATATTTCCGAAAGAGCGCAGCCACATGTCATCGGATTCCGACTTTGTGGAGAAACGAATCATAGAGCCAGTAGTAGGCGGACTATTTAAAGGATTGGACAAATTCCAATTTATACAGAACGGCAATTTGCAGTTGTACATAGTCTATGGTTTGGCATGGGTTATAATACTGATATTGACAATGGCATTCATATAGAAAGGAGAGCAGAGATATGATTAGTTTTATATTGATAATGCTGGCGAGTTTCTTTTTCACGGGCATAGTTGTGAGGACGAAGAGCATAGCACAAGGCAGGAAAGGGCCGTCTATCATGCAGCCAATGTATGACATAATAAAGTTGTTGAAAAAAGGCTCTGTTTTCAGTAGGACGACGAGTTATATATTTCAGATAGGGCCGTCGATATATTTTGCTTCGGTGCTTATGGCTATGGCCGTTGTGCCGGTGATAGGAGACAAGGGGCTTATATCGTTTGGAGGGGACTTTGTATTTTTTGCCTATGTCCTTGCTATAGGGAAGTTCTTCAACATCATCAGTGCGATGGATACGGGCAGTTCGTTTGAAGGCATGGGAGCAGCGCGAGAGGCATTGTTTTCGATGCTTGTAGAGCCTGCGTTTTTTGTTCTCATGGGCACGCTTGGCTTGCTTTCGGGCTGTACGTCGTTTGCCGAAATATTTGCGCAACTGCATTATGGCACGTATAGTTCGTATGCATTCGGAGCCATAGCGTCGTTTGTGTTGCTGATGATATGTATGATAGAGAACAGCCGTATGCCGGTAGACGACCCCAAAACGCACCTCGAACTGACGATGATACATGAAGTGATGGTGTTGGACAATTCGGGTTTCGACATGGGACTTATCATGCACGCCACGAATATGAAATTTGCAATGTACAGTTCGCTCATAGCAGCCATGTTCATGGGCGAAATGGCGTGGTATTTGGAAGTGCCGACATTCTTCTGCATACAGTTTATATGTGCCGTAGCCGTTGGCATTACAGAGTCGTTCATGGCTCGATACCGCATGAGCCACAATGCGCAGTTTATACTCGTATTGAGTTCGTTGGCACTGCTAATGTTTTTTGTAGCAAAGGGTTTAATCTAAATAAAAGGAAATGACGGATATACTGCTTATATTATTCACCATAACGTTGTTTTATGTGTCGATAGCCAACAGGTTGATGACCTACGTGAGCGTATTGACGGTGCAAGGCTTTCTAATATGTGGCATAGCGATATTGTCGTTGCACGAGATGAATGTGGTAAACCTTGTGACGATATTACTTGAGACGTTGGTCGTAAAAGCCTTGGCCATGCCGATATACATCAAGAAAGTAATATTGAAAAACAACATACGACGCGAGGCTGAGCCTTCGGTGCCCAACTTTCTATCATTGATAATTGTGACGATTATAATGATAGCAACGTTTTTGGTATCGCGTTGTTTGGCAACGGAGACGCTCAACATGACGTATTTTGTCGTGGCACTCTCGACAATATTCAGTGGTTTGTATTTCGTGGCATCACGCAGAAAAGTCATAACACATGTGATATGTTACGTGATAGTAGAAAACGGAGCTTTCATACTCTCGCTTTCGATAGGTAACGAATTACCTTTTATGGTCAACTTGGGAGTACTTTTAGATGTCTTGGTGAGTGTGTTCTTGTTGGCGATATTCATCAATAAGGTAGGAGATGTAACGGGCGATGGCGATGTTACACATCTTAATAAGTTAAAAGATTAGCGTAATATGATAACGATGACAATAATATATCTGTCGACGGCTTTGGTGTTGGGATTGTTGCAATTCGTCAATCGCAACGGCAAGGTACGTTCAATAATCACGTGTCTCTTTTTATCGTTGCAGTGGTATTTCACATATCATGCGCAGACACATCTTGGCACGAGCGAAGCCATGTTCTTTAAATTCGACAGTCTGGCAATGCTTTTTCTTGCAACGTTGAGTGTCGTTGCCACCGTGGCATTTGTGCATGGAAAAGATTACATAGAAGGCGACAACGAAGTAGCGGACAAGAGGAAGGTTGACGGGCAGTACGCAGGAGCGATGCAACTCATGACAATGGCTCTCACAATGGCATATCTCTCGCAACATGTTGCAGTGACATGGATTTTTGTCGAGATAACGACACTCTGTGCGTCGGCCCTCATATTCTATCGTCGCCATGTTGGCAGTATCGAAGCCACGTGGAAATATGTCTTTGCCTGTTCGATAAGTCTCGTGCTTGTATATGTCGGCATACTCTTTTTGAGTATCTCGATGGGAGGCGAAGCCGGCAATAGTATGCTCTTTGACTCGATGTCGGGCAAGGAGAGTACATTCAACGAATTTTGGCTCAAAATGGCATTCATCTTTATCCTTGTAGGATACACAGCCAAGATGAGCTTAGTCCCGATGTTCACAGCGGGCATCGACGCCAAGGATAAAGCACCGACACCGGCGGCGGCCATGTTGTCGTCTGTCGTGATGAATGCCGGATTTGTCGGATTCTATCGTGTTTACGGAATAGTGGCTCACACAGCCGTTGTCGAATGGGCAAACAAGATATTGATGATAACAGGTATTGTATCCATCTTTGTTGCTGCGGTGTATTTGGTGCGTGTGCAGAATGTTAAACGTCTTTTTGCATACTCGTCAGTCGAACACATGGGAGTGGTAATGTTGGGTATTGCCACGGGCAAAGCCGGTGTATATGCCGCATTGCTTCACCTCTTGCTCCACACCTTTGCCAAGTCGGCGATATTCTTCCACATCGGGCAACTCTACAGAGTGTATGGCTCCAAGCAGATAGGCAAGATGGGACGATATATGAATCATTCGGGCATGGGAACTGTCATCGTCATATTGGCCATGATGAGCATTACAGCCATGCCACCTTCGGGATTGTTCATCACCGAGCTTATGATATTCAAGTCAATGGCGGAAGCCGAATTGTGGGTTGTGATGGTCATAACCATGATACTTCTCACCATCATCGTTTGGGCAATAGGACGAGATACATTTTCGCTTCTCTTTCTTCATGCGCCGTCTCCCGACGCCATAAAACCTCGTGCAGTGCGACAACCATGGCACGAAACGGTGTTGCAGTTTGTACTTTTGGTATTAGTGATTTGGCTCGGACTCTCGACACCCGACTGGCTTGAACACCTTTTAAACGAAGCAACGCAAATAGTGACAATTTAACAAAGAAACCTTACTACGATGAATATATATAACGGTCAGTCGGTTAAATTGTCCGACATTGAGATAGATGGTTACGCCGACTTCTTCGGCAAGGTCAACGACCTTATGGAAATAGAGACGTCACACTGTGTCAACTATTTCGCCGTACCCGATGGCGAGTCGAAATACCGACTCTATTGCATCATAGCCAACGATGAGAAACATACCCTCGAACTCTTGGCTACAGAGGTCCGTGCAGATGAACATTTGCAGTCGCTTACAGCCCAACACAGAGCATTCCATGCCTATGAACGCGAGATGTACGAAGCTCATGGCTTGCATTTCGAAGGTCACCCATGGCTGAAGCCGTTGCGCTATCCTCACAACAAGGCAACAAACGGAACGATGTATGACTACCCGTTCTTCAACATACAGAGCGAAGAGTTGCACCGTGTCGGCGTAGGTCCTATACATGCCGGCATTATCGAGCCGGGACATTTCCGTTTCATCTGCGAAGGAGAGAAGATACACCACCTCGAGATACAGCTCGGCTGGCAACATCGAGGAGTGGAGACACAGATGCTCAACAAGACAAAGATACTTCAACGTGCTACATTGGCAGAAAATATAGCCTCAGACACCACTGTGGCTCATGCCGTGGCGTTCTCTCGAGCCTTTGAAAGTCTTGCCGACTACGAAGCACCCGAGAAACTCCAATACGACCGTACCATAGCCCTCGAACAAGAGCGCATAGCTGTTCACACAGGCGACCTCTCCGCAATATGTACCGATGTAGCTTATCAGTTGGGCAATGCCGTCTTCGGGCGTCTGCGTACACCGATGATAAATTACTTCCAGCAGTGGTGTGGCAACCGTTTTGCCAAGAGCCTTATCCGTCCGGGAAAGACCAATTTCCCTTTTACAGAGGAGTTGGCGCAGACATGGCACACCGTTATAGACAAATATAAGCCACATTTCGTTGAGATGGCAGAGCAGATGTTTGATCTCCCTTCGGTGCTCTCTCGAATTGAAAAGACGGGCGTCGTAAGCAACAAGACGGCACGCAGCATAGGACTTGTCGGAATGGCGGCTAAGGCCTCGGGATTGGCACGTGATGTGCGTGCTTCACACCCGTATGAAGCCTATACGAAACTCAACCTGACACCCATAGTAAAGCAGACGGGTGACGTCTACGCCCGTGCACGCGTTCGCTATGAAGAGGTGCTTGACTCGATAGATAATATCGAAAAGCTCATTGCCACCATGCCTAAGGCAAACTATGACAATCGTACGGACCTGCAACTTCGCGGAGGTATGCTTTGCGTCTCGTTGGTTGAAGGCTGGCGTGGCGAGATATGTCACTGCGCCATGACCGACGAAAATGGTAACCTGACAGCGTATAAGATAAAAGACCCTTCGATGCACAATTGGCTCGGTTTGGCTATGGCCGTCAGAGGCAATGGCATCTCGGACTTCCCGATATGCAACAAGAGTTTTGACCTCTCATACTGTGGTCATGACTTGTAAATAAGGAGAGAAAACAGAATCTGTAGTATACCGATAATAATATAGAAAGATGTTAGATACATTGAAAATATGGCTCCATCAGGGCAAGCAATATATACCCGATGTGAAGACTTCGGAAGTTCCGGGAATATTCCGAGGACGTCCTATAATAAGCGGTGGCAGCAAGGAGGAAGAGCAACTCCTTGTCGACCTCTGTCCTATGGAAGCTATAGGAATAGAGCCACTCTCTATCGACTTGGGCAAATGTTCTTTTTGCGGAGAGTGTGCCATGGCATGTCCTAACAGAATAAAGTTCACCAAAGACTACAAGATGTCGCATAACACACGCGAGGGTCTTATCATATGCGAAGGAGACGTCAATCCTATCCTCCTCGACGAAAATAAAGTTCGAAGTGAGATACGTCGCCTCTTTGGCCGTTCGTTGAAGTTGCGTCAGGTATCAGCCGGAGGTGATGGCTCTTGTGAATGGGAGCTTAATGCTACGGGCAACGTAAACTTCGATGTAGGTCGTTTCGGCATTGATTTTGTGGCCTCACCACGACATGCCGATGGATTGGTCATCACCGGACCTATATCTGCCAATATGGCGGAATCGCTCATCGACTGTTACAATGCTATTCCTGACCCAAAGGTAGTAATCCTTGCAGGTACTGATGCCATAAGTGGTGGTCTCTTTGCCGACTCTCCGGCAGTACGCAGAGAGATGCTCGATAAGTGGCACATTGACTTATATATACCCGGCAATCCCGTACATCCGTTGGCATTTGTCAATGGAGTATTGAGTTTGTTGGGCAGATAAAGAGGTTTTGAGTTTTAGAGTTAATTTAACAGTTTGTCAGCATTAATGTTGGCAGGCTGTTTTTTGCTGCGGGGACCATATCAACAGCAAATTTTGCATATCTGCGGTGACGAGAGCACGAAGAACCGCAATGTCGAAGTGGACAATTTTTCCTGAAAAAACTTTGGTCGTGCGAAAGCCAAGCGGAGCACTTCAAAATCTTGTCGATGAACGAGTTTTATACACAATTCAGCACTGAGCGCAGTGAAAACCGACGGAGGTTAAAAAAAATATATACCTTTGTCGTTTGAATATGTAAAGAGATGATGAAAGTACTTGTCATGCCTCAGCCTTGGGCGTTACTTATGTGTTGCGGAATATGTGACGTTGTCACGGTAAACAAATATTTTGATTATCGTGGCAAGGTGCTCATTGCCGCTCGGGGAAAAGACTTCGGATTGATTGACGACTGTTATGAATGGACAACAGCCTTCTACAATGCCGAGACTTTTGGGAACATACCACCGGAGAGCGAATGGGAATACGACTGCATAATAGGGAGTGTCGAGGTTGTAGACTGTACAGAAGAGTCGCAATCCTCGTGGCACAAAAGACGTAACAATACGGAGCGATACATGAGGCTGAAAGATGCACGTCTCCTTAACATACCGATATATGACGTTGAATTTCAGGAGGATTATTTCTTTGAAAGCGAAGATTTGGACGATGTTTCGTGCTATGAGACACACAAGAGAGAGTTGCGAGCACCGAGGTTTTCCGGAGAGAAATATGTGATACCGGTAAACGAAACGCTAATGGACGAGTATACCGACAGGCGACGAAGTGTGATAGACATATATCTGAGCGAAGAGTTTATTTACTCGGGAAATTTCTCAGATTTCACGGAAGAAGAACTCAGAGAAATAAAAGTCGTGGAATTACAATCGCCAACCAGAATGTCTCTTTTCAGAGTAAAGCAAGCAAAGTTATGTAGCTTCGAAGACAAAGACGGAGAGACTGTGATATTAAAGTCAGTCTACAACAACGAAGAAAAAATACTATGCGAAAGTCTCTCTATAGAAATTGAAAGAGCTTTCATGTGGAAATAAAAACAGAGGTATAAATATAATCAGATGACAGTAGCAGAGATATTACGAAATCGTCGTTCGGCGGGATTTTCTATCGAGGTGTTACCTCCCATCAAGGGCAATAGTATCAATAAGGTATTCAGCAATATAGATATGCTGAAAGAGTTCGATCCGCTATTTATCAATATCACGACGCACCATTCGGAGCCGGTATTTCAGACCATCGACGGAGGCACATTACGCAAGCAGTTTGTCAGAAAACGTCCGGGCACCGTTGCCGTCGCTGCGGCTATACAACATCGTTATGGCATACCCACTGTACCGCATATCATCTGTTCTGGCTTTACACGCAGCGAGACAGAGTACGTCCTTATAGACCTCAACTTCTTGGGAATACATGACATCTTCGTTCTCAGAGGAGATACAGACAAAGAGTGCCTCGTAGCAGCCGACGAATGTCATAAACATGCCACCGATCTCGTCGGACAGATAAACGACATCAACAACGGACGTTTTTTGGAAGGCACGTTAAATGACCCTTTGGAAAACAGATTCTCTTTTGGAGTTGCGGGTTATCCTGAGAAGCACGAAGAAGCTCCCAATATGGAGTCGGACATACGTTTTTTGAAACAGAAAGTAGATGCCGGAGCGGAATATATCATCACACAACTCTTTTATGACAACAGTAAGTTTTTCAGTTTCGTTGACCGTTGCAGAGCTGCCGGCATCAACGTGCCTATTGTCCCGGGATTGAAGCCTATCACCAAAAAACGTCAGTTGTCAGTATTGCCAAAAATATTCAAATGCGACATACCGGAGGACTTGGCAAAGGCCATTGAAGAATGTAAAGACGACCAAGCCGTCAAGCAAGTCGGTATAGAATGGTTGGCACAGCAGTGCAAAGAACTCAAGACGTATGGAGTGCCCGACTTGCATTTCTATACATTGTCGGCTGCTGATAGTGTCAGAGAGATTGCGAAATTGGTGTATTAAGTGTGGGAGCATGCACCTTTCGGAAGATATGGGACAGCTTTAATATTGCTTGTAGTTTGATTTCTGTTTTGTAGGGCACATCGATGAGGTTGTTGCCCGAACTCATGGTCTGTCGTTCGGAATAACGGACATGGTTGACGTGTGCCCACATGTTGAGCCACTGACATGGCGACCATTTCAGCAGCCCCACGACAACAAAGCCTTTGTCGCTAAACGACGGGAACGACATGGCATAGGGCATATTGGGTAGCGATGTGTATATTCTGCTGTCGTAGTTGTCGGTGTCGAAGTGAGCAATGAGCAAAGAGGTTCCGCACTTGGGCTCTGTAAATGATAGCCGAAACTCTTGTCCAAGCCAAAAGCCATCGGACGATGTACCTCCAATCTCTCTGCAATGTGATTTCTCCAATGTAGTGCGCAATTTGAAAAACGTAGCGGGTTGTGTCTCCCATTGGCAACGCAAATAAGTCTTGCGCAATGTGGCATATTTGTTATTATCGTGTTGAGACGCCTTCTCTTTTTCCTCGAAGCGCATACGAAGAGTAAGCGTATTGTAGTTGTTGATTTGATGGACAATCTTCAGCATAGTCTTATATCCGTTATGCGGGAATGGCTTTTGATATTCCAACCAAATGTTGCGATATACATCGACATTGGCAAGCAGCGAAGTTTTGGCAAACGGATAAGCCGATAAAGCGACATAAAAGCCAGTTTCGCCACCCGGCTGTGAGGCGCGGCTATAAGGATTTTGTTTTATGCAGTAATATCTGTTCCCAAATTTACGAAAGGCGAGAGTCATAGAGATATTGTTTTCGAAGTTGAGGTCTAATCCGCAAGTACCTGCAAGGGCATCTGTACTTTGCCAAGTCATTTCCCCATATACTGATACTATGGAGTAATATCCTTTGACATTGGCATGGATAGTCGTTATATTGTCCGTCTGAGGGCGGAAGAGCTTATATAAGTCATCGTCTTTACCCAAACTTCGCGAGCCGTGCCAATGGTTTCCTCCAAGGCCTATCGACGTATTACGGGCAGAGTAGAGCAAATAGCCACCGGCGAGGATTTGCGAGATATTGTGTCGAGAGGCTATTTCGCTTTGTGTGCGGTGATAGCCGTCAGTCTGGATAGATTGTGCTCTGTCTGCCGAAAGAGAATCTTTCGATGAGAGGATAGAAGCGTCGTTGTCGGTGTGCGACAAGAAGAAGTCGGCTCTGAAGGGCAGATGTCTCAACGAGAGAGCCACGCCTCTGAGATAGTCGCTTTCGTTGGCAGAGAGCGTAGGCCGCAGGGCAGTGTTTCGCCGGCTTGTAGAAGTCTCTATTGTCGATGAGTTCGGAGCAAAACCCGTCCAAAGGCCTAAACCTTCGCCATATTGAGCAAAGAAATGTCCCACGATAACCTGACGTAGCAAAGAACGTTCGTTTTTGTATTGCAGATATGCCGAGGTAAAGTCTGTCAGAGAAATGTCTTCGGAGAACATCGGTTCGCCCATATCGCTCTCAGCCGTAAAACCGACCTGCCAATGTTGATATTCCGCCTTATTGCGAACAAGCAGACTAAATGGTTTGCCTAAATATGGAGGAGGCGTCGTGTCGTTTTTCGGGAAGAAACCCTTTTGCTTGGGTAGCACAAACTGCACGCGAGAGAGCAGTTCGTTGCTTATCTTATTAGAAGCAATTTGCAAGGGACGTATGCAAAAGAGCTTTTGCAATGTGAGAGCGTTGGAATAGTCAAAACCATCAACAAAAAGTAACTCTTGCAAAGTCTCGAATTTCTTGTTGGCATTGCGATAGTTGATAATGCCGTTTATTTGGCGGTCGGTGAGAACAATGACCTTGTTGAGGTCTTCTGTCGTAACGCTATTGAGGTCGAGAGGATTATTGATGATATCCGCTATTTCGGACACATCGGCCGATGTCTCATCGGATATATTGCCGTCGGCGGCCATCTCGGCTAATAACTCTGCGGCAAGAGTCGTCACATCGTCGGCGGAGCCAACCTCTTGTGCCGATAGCGATAATGTGCATGCAAAGGCGATAAATACTGCAATATGTAATCTCATGGCCTATTTGTTGTTGAAGAGATTATGAATTGCAATACTTGCCGATGAAGTCACTCCCAGTTGTTCGTGATGACTTATGCCCACGTGCAAAAGCAACATCTTGCCCACATATCCCACGCCGGCTGAGAGTGAATGTCCGAGAGTAGAGAACCCGACAGATGTCGACAGCCGTTTGCAAGGAGTTATGAGAGCCGACGCTTTGTATACCGGTTTGTGGTTCCACCCCTTTTCTACTTCACCTATAAGGGAAAATATGTCATTCCCGCCCCATCTTAGACCAGCGAACAGATGAGGTTCAATATCAAAACTATCGTACTCGTAGTCAAGTTGCCTGTTTTCTATATTATGCACAGCTACGGAAAGAGTCCATTTGTCGTTGGGGTTGATGTGAAATCCGACACGGGAGAAAGAAGATACCGTCGTCTCGTTGAAAGGCAACTGGTGCATTATGGCATTGTATTCCATTCCAATGCCGAATATTCCAAACAACTTAGACAATCCACCACCAACAATAGTGAAGTTGCTCTCACTACCTCCGCATTTGTTAACGTTGACGTGCAAAGTCACCCACGGAAAAGCATAAGCCCCTTTGGCCACAATCTGTTGAAAGTCGTCGAGATGATACGGCAATGTATATCCTACGGACAGGTTAAAGCCCTTGGCATAAGTATTCATTGACGGGTTGACGGAGTGCAGAAAGTCAAGCTCACCTATTGACAAGATGCCGGCAGTAGCAACACTTCCCGATGGTTTGGGAATAATCTCTTGTGCGAATGATGACGAGAAAAACAATGCCGAAAAAAGCAGGGATAATATCTTCCTCTTCATAGTGATATTCATAGATAGCGTTAACAATTCTAATTATTCTATAATGACGGGTTAAACTGTGAAAATGCCAGTTCGAGTTGTTTATAAATTCTTATATTTGCATCGCAAAAATAAGAAAAATGACTAAGTTAAGTGTAAACATCAACAAAATTGCGACAATTCGCAATGCGCGAGGAGGAAACACTCCCGACATAGTGAAGGCGTCGGTTGATATTCAGAGTTTTGGAGCGGAGGGTATCACTGTTCATCCCCGTCCTGATGAACGACATATACGTTACAAGGACGTCATAGATCTCTTGCCGACAATAAAGACGGAGTTTAATATCGAAGGCAATCCGACGGAGCAGTTCGTGGAACTTGTCTTGCGAGCACACCCTACACAGGTGACACTTGTGCCGGATGCCCCCGATGCTATAACATCAAATGCTGGTTGGAATACGCGTGATAATTTCGACTTCTTAAAGAGTATCATAGAAAGGCTTAGAGAAGCGGGTATCAGGTCGTCGATATTTGTCGACGCAGATGTGGAGATGGTAGAATATGCAGCCAAGATAGGGGCAGATCGTATAGAACTTTACACAGAGCCATACGCTGCAGGATACGCACAAGACAGAGAGGCTGCTATAGCACCGTTTGTTGAGGCTGCAAAAGCTGCCAAACGACTTGGAGTATCGGTGAATGCCGGACATGACCTCAACCTCGACAACTTACGCTATTTTTCTGAAAATATTCCTTTCGTCAAAGAGGTATCGATAGGCCATTGGCTCATCTCAGATGCTTTGTATTACGGATTGGAAAAGACAATAGCGATGTACAAAGACTGTTTGGTGAAAGGTTAATACAAAGAGCATAATTATAGTAATTGAAAAAAATAGAAAGAGCTTGTTCGGGATAAGACGAACAAGCTCTTTTGCATGTATATAAATACGTTAGTCAAGAAGAGGCACATCAGAGTTGTCAAACCACTCGCTATATTTGTTTTGGGCTTGTTGTTTTATTTCGGGAGTGATATTGTTTTTAACAGCTTTATAGCAAGCTATCAACGCAGCCAAGTCGTCAGTATAACCGGCTATAGGTATAAAGTCGGCGATAAGGTCAAGTGGCAGAATAAAATATCCCAAAGCACCAATGATTATGAGTTTGTCTTCGGTAGGAACAGACGAAGATTTCAAAACGTAGTAAAGTAACAATGCGTAATAGACAACCTTAGCACCGGCTTTCTTTGCAACGTTCATTATTTTATCCCAAAAGTCATCGTCGTTGTAATGCTTTCGGTATTTTTCAGTGTTTGTCGGTTGTTTGGTTTCCATAGGTTGAATGTTTGAAGATTAGATAAAAGTATAATGGATACGATCTATAAACATATAGAATCATGTATTTGGGTCTGCAATGTATTGATTTTATGTCAAGATTACAATTAATTGTCCGTATTATAATTCGCACATTGTAAAATGTACAGACAACGCCCTACAAACACAAACAATCACAGAGAAAACTTTTTCGTTTGAACATATTTGTTTGGGAGAAAACAAAAATATCTCTTGTAATTCTCGAATATTATTCAAATCTTTGCACCATTCAAAAATAAGACGATATGTTCAGAGACATGATTCAAAATAATTGGTGGTGGCAGTGCACTTATTTCCATATACGGAGGTGAGCGGCTGTTGCTATTGTGTGAATCATAACTAAGCATAATACCATAAAAGGCTTGTCGGACTCCGACAAGCCTTTTTTCATGCATATAATCAAATACAAACTAACGTTTTTAAAACAGACATCATGTATCAAGCGGACAAAAACGGTTTCTATGGACAATGGGGCGGAGCTTTCGTTCCTGAAATGTTGCAGACTAACATTGACCGACTCAGAGAGTGCTACATCGACATTATCGAATCCGACTCGTTTAGGGAGGAGTATTTTTCATTGTTGAGAGATTACGTCGGACGTCCCACACCTCTCTATTACAGTCGCAAACTCTCGGATAGATATCAAGCCGATATTTTCCTTAAAAGAGAAGACCTTGCGCACACCGGGGCTCATAAGATTAACAATGCCATAGGGCAGATTCTAATAGCACGTCAGATGGGAAAGAAACGTATCATAGCCGAGACAGGGGCAGGGCAGCATGGTGTGGCAACAGCTACGGTGTGTGCTCTCATGGGTATGCGATGTGTTGTGTTCATGGGCGAAGTCGATGTCAAACGTCAAGCACATAATGTTGCCCGTATGAAGATGCTCGGGGCAGAGGTCGTCCCTGTTACAAGTGGCAACCGTACACTCAAAGACGCTACCAACGAGGCGTTGCGCAACTGGATAGCTAATCCTGATGACACCTTCTATCTCATCGGTTCAGTCGTGGGACCGCACCCATATCCCGACCTTGTGGCACGGTTACAGTCGGTGATTAGCGAGGAGACAAAGCGTCAGTTCTCGGAGCAGACGGGAAAGGACCTTCCCGACTATGTCGTGGCCTGCGTAGGCGGAGGTAGCAATGCCGCTGGGTCGTTTTATCATTTTCTTGATGATGAGTCGGTGCGTCTTGTAGCCGTCGAGGCAGCAGGTCATGGTCTTGACACGCCCGATACAGCGGCTTCCATAGCACGAGGCAGAGCCGGAGTACTTCACGGCAGCCGAACAATGCTTATGCAGACTGATGACGGACAAATACTTGAGCCGTATTCCATATCGGCAGGTCTCGACTATCCAGGAGTAGGACCTTTGCACGCCTATCTGCACGAGACAAAGCGTTCCATGGTGCTCTCTGCGACGGACAATGAAGCTCTCGTTGCGGCTCATGAATTGATACAGGAAGAGGGTATCATTCCAGCACTTGAGAGTGCTCATGCTTTGGCGGCTTTGCCTAAACTGTCTCTCAAAACCTCTGATAGTGTGGTAGTCACAGTCTCGGGACGTGGCGATAAGGACATCAATCAGCTTATCGACAACCTTAAATTCTAACATCTAAACAACACGACAATGAACAAATTAAATAATATCTTCAACAGCAAACGTAATTTGCTCTCCGTACACTTCACTGCCGGCTATCCTTCGGCAGATGATACCATGCCGATATTGCAACGTCTCAACGATGCCGGAGTGGACTTTGTTGTTATAGACATTCCGTTTAGTGATCCATTGACGGATAGTCCGTATATGCAGCAGAGTTCGATGTGTGCACTTCGCAACGGAATGTCTGTACGCAATCTCTTTCGTCAGATAGCCGATATGCGACACACTGTCACTGTACCCGTGGTTCTTATGAGTTATATCAACCCTGTAATGCAGTTCGGCATGGAGAAATTCCTTGTCACATGTCGTAAAGTGGGGATATCGGCAGTCATAATACCCGACCTCCCTTTTGATATGTACCTTGCAAACTATAAGACACTCTTTGACAAATATCAAATAGGATTTGTACCTTTCGTAGCTCCGCAATGTTCAGATGAGCGCATCCGACACATCGATGCCAACAGCAACACATTTATTTATGTCGTCTCAGTTTGCGATACAACACAAAGTATTTATGCCGATGACCATTATTTGCAGATTTGCAACAAACGCATTGCATCGCTTGAGTTTTCTCGTCCCGTGATGTTTGACCTCGACATGACAACAGCCGAAAATTTCCATCGAGCATGTCTGTATGCCAATGGAGGCATGACAGGTTCGGACTTTATCAGACATATAGAGCAGAACGGAGCAACAGAAGCGAGCATCGCCTCGTTTGTCAAGAGATACAAACAATAGATGAAAAAGAGACGACAAAAAAGAAGAGACAGACGGTAAAACAGATAATACTATATCGTAGTTTTCAACATATTGCGCAATTATTTTAATGCAAAAAGTTGGAAAAGAGGAAATCATTCTCTATTTTTGCGCCCGATTATTATCCGCGCCTATGGGCGAGTGTGTTCTAATCAGTGGATAGTTCGGAGCGATATAAGTTGGTAAAAAGGCATAAAAGCGACGGACTTGATGCAACCACGGATGAGGGATACTCACCCATGCAATTTGTTAAAAATCAAATAAGTTGGTCTAATTAAAAAACAAAGGAAGACTGTGAACACTTTAAGTTACAAAACAGTATCGGCAAACAAGGCAACTGTTGACAAGCAGTGGGTTGTCGTTGATGCTACTGACATGGTACTTGGACGTTTGGCTTCAAAGGTAGCTAAACTTCTCCGTGGCAAGCACAAACCCAATTACACTCCTCATGTTGATTGTGGCGATAACGTGATTATCGTAAATGCCGAAAAGGTAAGACTCACGGGCAATAAGTGGAATGACCGTGTATTATTCTCTTACAGCGGCTACCCTGGCGGACGCCATGACAAGACTGCTGCTCAGATTATGGCAAAGTCACCAATTAAGTTGGTAGAGCGTACTATCAAAGGTATGCTTCCAAAGAATCGTCTTGGTGCGAAGCTCTACAGAAACCTCAAAGTAGTAGAGGGTCCAGAGCATAAGTATGAGGCTCAGCAGCCAAAAGTAATTGACATTAACGCAATTAAGTAATGATCATGGAAGTAACAAACGCTATTGGTAGAAGAAAAGCGGCAGTTGCCCGCGTTTATGTAAGTGCAGGAAAGGGTGAAATCGTAATCAACAAGCGTGAGCTTGCAAACTATTTCCCTGACGCTACACTTCAGTACATCGTAAAACAGCCATTGACAACACTTGGTGTAGCTGAGAACTACGATATCAAGGTTAACCTTTACGGAGGTGGTATCAAGGGTCAGGCTGAAGCTCTTCGCCTTGCAATTGCAAGAGCATTGGTGAAGATTAATGCAGAAAACAAGCCAGCTCTTAAGGCTAAAGGATTTATGACACGTGACTCACGCGTTGTTGAACGTAAGAAGCCGGGTCGTCCAAAAGCACGTAAGAGATTCCAGTTTAGCAAGCGTTAATCTCTGCTATTTGTGTTTAGTATCTAAACTTGTGAGATGCTACTCTGAGAGGAGAACCTACTCACAGGTTGCTTAAAAAAAGAAAGTAAACGACTTTAAAAAAAAGACAGAATGTCAAGAACATCATTTGAACAATTGTTGGAAGCCGGAGTACACTTCGGACACTTGAAGCGTAAGTGGAATCCAGCCATGAAGCCATATATCTTCATGGAGAAGAACGGCATCCATATTATCGATCTACATAAGACAGTAGCAAAAATCGACGAAGCTGCTGAGGCACTCAAACAAATTGCAAAATCGGGCCGTAGAGTGCTTTTCGTAGCTACAAAGAAACAGGCACGCGACATCATCGCTGAGAAGATAGGCGCAGTAGGCATGCCGTTTGTTGTTGAACGTTGGCCGGGTGGTATGTTGACCAACTTCCCTACTATCCGTAAAGCTGTCAAGAAGATGGGTTCTCTCGATAAGTTGATAAATGATCCTGTATACAACTCTCTTTCAAAGAGAGAGCGTCTTCAGATCACACGTCAGCGCGAGAAACTTAACAAGACACTCGGCTCTATTGCCGACCTTACACGTCTTCCTGCTGCTATGTTTGTTTTCGACGTAACAAAGGAACACATCGCAGTTAAAGAGGCACGTCGCCTTAACATTCCTGTATTTGGCGTAGTTGACACTAACTCTAACCCGGGTGATGTTGACTTCGTTATCCCTGCTAACGATGATGCATCAAAGTCTATCGAGCTCATCACTGAGATCATGGCTCAGGCTATCAAAGAAGGCATGGAAGAGCGTAAAGTTGAGAAACTCGATGAAGTAGAGGCTAAGGAAAAGAAAGCTTCAACTTCTAAGGGCGCAAAGAAAGGCAATGCTCGCAAATCTAACGAAGCGGCAGCTCAGGCAGAAGAGCCTGCTGCTGAGTCGGCTGAATAATTTAATCAGTTTTCCGAAGTTCTCCGCAGATCTTCGGAAAACTTTTTCTTAACAACTTAAAACTTATTTCCCATGGCAATTACAGCTCAGGACGTAAATAAACTCCGTAAGATGACCGGAGCAGGCATGATGGACTGCAAGAAGGCTCTCACAGAGGCTGATGGTGATTTCGACGCTGCTGTTGATATCATTCGTAAGCGTGGACAGATTATCGCATCAAAGCGTGCAGACCGCGAGGCTACAGAGGGTGCAGTGCTCTCTCGTGTTGACGCAACAGGCAAGTATGGTGCAATCATCGTGTTGAACTGCGAAACAGACTTCGTAGCAAAGAACGAAGGTTTCGTAGCTTTGGCAAGCAGCATTCTCGATGTTGCTATTGCTTCTAAGCCAGCAAATCTTGAGGCTCTTAAGGCTCTTGACCTTGGTGGTGTTTCTGTAGCAGATAAGGTAACTGAGCAGTCAGGTGTTATCGGTGAGAAGATTGAACTTTCTGCATTTGAGGTTGTAGAGGCAGAGTCTGTATCTGCTTATATCCATGCAGGTAACAAGCTCGCTACAATTGTTGGTTTCAACCAACCATCGGTAGATGCACAGGCAGGTAAAGACGTAGCTATGCAGATTGCTGCAATGTCTCCTATCGCTGTTGACCGTAACAGCGTAGACAAAGCTACTGTAGACCACGAGCTTGAAATCGGTAGAGATATGGCTCGCAACGAAGGTAAGCCAGAGGCTATGCTCGACAAGATTGCTCAGGGCCGTTTGAACAAGTTCTTCAAGGAGTCAACACTCATGGAGCAGGAGTTCATCAAGGATAGTAAGATGTCTATCGGTCAGTACCTCGAAAGCGTAAGCAAAGGTCTTGCACCTGTAGCATTCAAGCGTATATCGCTTACAAACTAATATGAAATAGAGTAATCAGTTTTATATTACCGTAGCCCTTCACATTTCGATGTGAGGGGCTTTTTGTTGTTACGAGTATGGTGTTTCAAACGGCAAATGTGGGTTATTCATTTGGTAGCATGTAAATATTTCGTTTCGACATATATTTGGACTTTATCGGTAATGTAATTACCTTTGCGGCACTATGAAAAACGAAAAGAATGTCACAGAAATGAACCTTGATAGTTATACGGGCCGAAGTCCGATATTTATACAGCTTTACGTTAATAACCATATCTCAGGGAGCAGACAACGTTTGTTCTCCGGGGTGTCATTTTTTAATTAGACTATTTACAAATGAAAAAATTACTAAGTTTTTTAGTGCTGATGTGCGTGAGCCTGAGTGCCATGGCATCGGAGACGAGCGTCAAGAACGCCGAAGGAGTAGAGATATGGTACGACTTTGATAGCAATACCAAGACTGCGAGTGTGACGTACAAGGGCGATTCTGGCGAGTCATACTCCAACGAGTACACTGGAGAAGTAGTCATACCGTCAACAGTTACGTACGAGGGAGTGGAGTATAGCGTGACGTCGATAGGAGATTATGCATTCTATTATTGTTCCTATCTTACAAGCATAACCCTCCCCGAGAGTCTGACGTCGATAGGAAAGTCTGCTTTCAGAAGTTGTACCGCTCTTACAAGCATAACCATCCCCGAGGGTGTTACGTTGATAGGAGATTATGCTTTCTATGATTGTTCCGCACTTACAAGCATAACCCTCCCCGAGGGTTTGACGTCGATAGGAGATTCTGCTTTCTATTATTGTGAAGCACTTACAAGCATAACCATCCCCGAGGGTTTGACGTCGATAGGAGATGAAGCTTTCGGTTATTGTGACGCACTTACAAGCATAAACCTCCCCAAGAGTTTGACGGAGATAGGAGATGATGCTTTCTATAATTGTTATAAACTCTACGAAGTATACAACAA
Organism: uncultured Bacteroidales bacterium; assembly: GCA_937892255.1. Lineage (GTDB taxonomy): Bacteria > Bacteroidota > Bacteroidia > Bacteroidales > Marinilabiliaceae > W3P20-009. The sequence goes on from CALAUL010000045.1 coordinate 20,243, forward strand.
GTCAGATTTGACCATAATAGCAGGAAGTTGGAATAATGGCTATGTCGCATACTATGCAAAGAACGTATACACCGACAGCGAAGGCGAAAGCAAACTCAAGACAGTGGGGGATTATATCTTCTATGTAGATGGCGAAGATATAGAGTTAATAGCCTACACAGGCAGCGAGACATCAATAACATTGCCGTCTGATTACGAGGGTAAGAACTACAAAATAGGATATAGGGCTTTCTATAAATGTTACGCACTTACAAGCATAACCCTCCCCGAGGGTGTGACGTCGATAGGAAATTGTGCTTTCCGTGAATGTTACGCACTTACAAGCATAACCCTCCTCGAGGGTTTGACGTCGATAGGAGATGATGCTTTCAGAAGTTGTGACGCACTTACAAGCATAACCATCCCCGAGGGTGTTACGTCGATAGGAGATGATGCTTTCTATGATTGTTCCTCTCTTACAAGCATAACTCTCCCCGAGGGTTTGACGTCGATAGGAGATTCTGCTTTCTATTATTGTTCCTCTCTTACAAGCATAACCTTCCCCGAGGGTGTTACGTTGATAGGAGATTATGCTTTCTATGATTGTTCCTCTCTTACAAGCATAACCCTCCCCGAAGGTTTGACGTCGATAGGAGAAAAAGCTTTCTATAATTGTGATGCTCTTACAAGCATAACCCTCCCCGAGGGTGTTACGTTGATAGGAGATTATGCTTTCAATGATTGTTCCGCACTTACAAGCATAACCCTTCCCGATAGTTTGACGTCGATAGGAAATAATGCTTTCATAAGTTGTTCCGCACTTACAAGCATAACCCTCCCCGAGGGTTTGACGTCGATAGGAAAATGGACTTTCAATTATTGTACCGCACTTACAAGCATAAACCTCCCCAAGAGTTTGACGTCGATAGGAGATGATGCTTTCTATAATTGTTATAAACTCTACGAAGTATACAACAAGTCAGATTTGACCATAACAGCAGGAAGTACAGATAATGGCTATGTCGCACGCTATGCAAAGAACGTATACACCGACAGCGAAGGCGAAAGCAAGCTCAAGACAGTGGGAGATTATCTCTTCTATGCAGATGGCGAAGATATAGAGTTAATAGCCTACACAGGCAGCGAGACATCAATAACATTGCCGTCTGATTACGAGGGTAAGAACTACAAAATAGGATATAGGGCTTTCTATAAATGTTACGCACTTACAAGCATAACCATCCCCGAGGGTGTGACGTCGATAGGAGATGATGCTTTCGCTCATTGTTCCGCACTTACAAGCATAACCCTCCCAGAGGGTGTGACGTCGATAGGAGATTATGCTTTCAGAAGTTGTGACGCTCTTACAAGCATAACCCTCCCCGAAAGTCTGACGTCGATAGGAGAGGCTGCTTTCGTAGATTGTTCCGCTCTTACAAGCATAACCATTCCTGAGGGTGTTACGTCGATAGGAAATTCTGCTTTCTATTATTGTTCCGCACTTACAAGCATAACCCTCCCCGAGGGTGTGACGTCGATAGGAAATGGTGCTTTCCGTGGTTGTAACAGTCTTACAAGCATATCCCTCCCCGAGGGTTTGACGTCGATAGGAGATTATGCTTTCGAATATTGTGACGCACTTACAAGCATAACAATCCCTAAAAGTGTGACGCAGATAGGAGAAGATGCTTTCGAAGGTTGTGACGCTCTTATAAACATAATAATTCCCGAAAATGTGAGGAAATAGACGAGAGTAAAAATATCCTCGAGAATTGCGATACTCTTACATTCGTAATTATTGGTGTTGCGCTTGTTATCGTAGTTATTGTGATATTCTTTGTGATACGCTTCAAAAGGCTAAACTCTGCGAACAAGTGCAAAACACAAAAAGATTGATGTGCAATATTTTGGAAAATGCAGTATTTTGTAATGACATCGTTGGGACAGAAATGAAATGTAATTTATGATGTAATTTGATAGGAGGGCATAAATACATTATTACTATTTCGCATTTAAGCCATCTCAATATTAATTTCAAACAGCTTCTTGTTGGCAAATACAAGGAATGTATTAAAAAAAAGCTATTTTTGCATGATTTGTGTTTTGTTGCCGCTCTCATGGTGAGATAAGAAGGCAAAACGTATTTACCGAAATACTATTTCGGTAATGTCGGATTAGATAATAACTATAAACTACAGACTCGTATCGTATGGAACAACTGATTACAAAATTAAAAGAGCAAATCATAGAAGCCCTCAATCTTGAAGAGATTACTCCGGCCGATATTGCCAATGATGCGCCACTTTTCGGAGATGGCTTGGGGCTTGATTCAATAGATGCTCTTGAGCTTATATTGGTACTTGAACGCGAATATGGTATACATATCGAAAATCCGGCAGAGGCGCGACCTATTTTTGCCTCAATGAATACACTTGCCGAATTCGTACAAAACAACAAGAAATAATATTTCATGATAATAGGTCTTGGCATCGTATCAGCATTGGGTTTAGGGGTAGAGGAGAATCTCAAGAAGCTCCAATCCGAGAGTGACGCATTGCGAAGTCCTACCTATTTTCGGACCACACATAATGTTCCTGTTGGCGAAGTGCCGTATAGCAACGACGAGCTCCAACGTCTTGCAGGTTATGAGGGACGCACCATTTCGAGAACATCACTATTGGGAATGTTGGCGGCAGAGGAAGCACTGACGGATGCCGGTATCGAAGACAGACAACGAGTAGTCTTCATCTCTGCTACAACGGTCGGAGGAATGGACCTCACTCCGTTCTTTTACAAAGATTATATATCTGATTCAACTAAAGGACGTCTGCGATATGTAGCGCAGCACGATTGTGCGAGTTCGACAAAAATGATAAAGGAGTATTGCCGTATGGGCGGACATTATACCGCCATCAGTACAGCATGTTCGTCGGCTGCGAACGCAATAATGCTTGGTGAACGTATGATAGCACAAGGGTTGGCAGATGTTGTCGTGGCTGGGGGAACAGATGCTCTATGCGCCTATACTCTCAATGGTTTTAAGTCGTTGATGATTCTCGATAGCGAGAAATGTCGTCCGATGGATAGCAGTCGCTCGGGACTTAATTTAGGCGAAGCAGCAGCATACGTGGTGTTGGCTCGCAGTGGTAAAAAGAGTTATTGCCGAGTGAGTGGTTATGGCAATGCCAACGATGCCCATCATCAGACCGCAATGACAACCGATGGTCAGGGACCGCAAGCAGCTATGCGAGGAGCTCTCATCACTGCTCGTCTTTCTCCTGAAGAGATCAGCTACATCAACGTTCATGGCACAGCTACAGCCAACAATGACCTTTCGGAGTACAATGCCATGAGTGCTATTTGGGGCAATAGGATTCCACCGTTTAGTTCTACAAAAGGTTTTACCGGACATACATTGGCAGCTGCGGGAAGTCTCGAAGCGGTTTTTGCGGCTCTTGCCTTGCGAGAGCAGAAGATGTGGGCTAATTTGCGTTTCGTCACTCCTATCGATGAGGAATGTTGTCCCATTGTTCATACTACCGATGCCGAGATAAATCATGTTATGAGTAACTCGTTTGGCTTTGGTGGAAATTGTACATCTCTTATCTTTAGCAAACCATGAAACCTATATACATATCAGCCTTTACGAAGTGGAGCGAAGAGTGGGACTTAAAGAGCTTAATCGTTGATGCCAATGCACGACGTCGAATGAGCCGTATAGTAAAGATGGGAGTTGCTACAGGATTAAAATGCTGGGATAGTGCAGACCTCAATGCCGATGACACAGCCATTATCACGGCAACTCAATACGGTTGTCTGACGGATAGCGAGAAGTTTTTGCGTCAGATGATAGTAGCAGAGGAAACAAATCTTAGTCCCACGCCATTCATACAGTCTACTTTCAATACCATAGGAGCGCAGATTGCCCTTATCAAAGGTTGTAAAGGGTACAACATGACGTATGTCAATAGGCAGTACAGTCTTTTCGACGCATATATAGATGCAGCAATGCTTGCCCTCGAGGGGAAGAAAGTCCTTCTGGGATATCTCGACGAGCAGACGCCGGTGTTGTGCGATGTTGCTTCTCGAATGAAAGGAGTTGACATTTTCGACGGAGCTGTATTCATGGTTGTATCGTCAGAAAGACCTTCATGTAAACACGTAGTCATTGATAATATCGACATGTCGCAACCAATGACTAATGCAGATATGCTGAAAATGTTGGTCACCTTAAACGCATAAACGCCATGTGGCATATTATACTTATCGTAGTCGTTGTGATATGGCTCTCGGTGCTCTTTTACGGCTCGGCATATATGAGTTCGCAGATGTTTGTCAGAGCGATAACGAAGCTCAATGACAAAAGCTCAATCTTATTAACATTCGATGACGGACCACATCCGCAAAACACACCCCTTGTATTAGACGTCCTGCGAAAACACAATCATAAAGCAGTATTCTTTTGCATAGCCTCAGAGGCAGAGAAATATCCCGAGTTGGTACGTCGTATAGTATCTGAGGGACATACGGTAGGTTCGCATACTTATCAGCACTCGTGGCGCACTATATTTTATAGCAAGCAACGTTATTTGGAAGAGTTGCAACGAGCTGATGCCGTCTTTAAAAAAATAGGCGTTAAAATCGAATATTTTCGTCCTCCTTTGGGTGTTGTCAACGGCACAATAGGTTGGGTGTGCCGAGCTATGGGCTATAAAGCCATGGGTTGGTCGGTACGTTCGTTTGATACGCGTGATGAATCTCGTGCGAGGGTCCTTTGTCGCATTACGAAAAAGTTGAAGGGGGGAAGTATAATATTGCTTCATGACCGTCTGGCAGAAGCTGACGTCCTTGCAGATAAGGTGTTGGAGTATTTTGAGAGAGAAGTAAGGATTAAGGAGTAGAAGTGTTGCAACGCTCTGATGTCGTTGTTACAAAAAATTTCCCCTCGAGAATGTGGACTTATCCAACCAATCGCAAGGGGAAGGGTCAAAATATAAAGGGTTATTGCTTAATAATATATTCTCTTGGTCTATATACGAAAATTATCATTTGATGTTGTTATTTGTTATGTTATTATTGTTTAAAAGGTTGTCGCTTTATGCAAAATAGATTTACAAATCTGAATAAACATTTATATCGCGATTACCAAAAGTGCAAATCTCGTTTTTATAAAGTTGGAACTGTCGAATTGTCTTCTGCAACGGTTTCCGTCTCTGTTGGAACGGCTTTTTTAAATGCTTTTCGTCGTCCGATGAAGAAGTTGAAACCCACGCGCACTTGTGCCGAGCGAGCATATAGGGTGTTGAGAGGCATTCTGTCTGTTACGACATAAAACTGAAATCCGGGAGCTGTGAGAGCTAATCCTTGTCCCATAGATAGAGCCAATCCGGGGTCCATAGAGAATGATAATACATAGCCGAGCCAGTTGCGAGCTCGCAGTGTAGCACTTGCCGACACTCGCGTATAGAGTCGTTTGTCTAATATCAAACCGGATACTACTCCGCCTGCTTGAAGCCACTTATATGGTTTGTAGGTGACACTTGTCAGGATATTGGCACTAAGGGCGGTAGTAAAGGCTTTGTTCTTAAACTTAACGTTGGTAAATTGTGACAGTGAGTCTTCGAGTTGTGTCCAATAAGAACTTGTAACTTTGGTGTTGGGGTCATCTTTTACCGAACCGCTTACGTCTACACCGGTGAAAGAGAAGTCGTTGTTTGAAACGAATGTATTGGTTGTGTTCTTCCAACGTATGAAACCTAAGTCGAGGACAGATACTCCGAGAGTCACTTGTTCGTTGAGTTTCATTGTCATGCCCAGGTCAGCGGCAAAACCGGCATTCTTAAATGACGATATTTTCATGTTGTCGCTGTCCCATTCGGCGTCATCGACATAGCCGTCTTTGTCTGTCTCTATTTCGAGCGGAGCAGAGAGACTGATGTTGCCTCGTGTATGTACGTCGAGAGCGTAGTGCAGGCCGTCCTTTCGTGTGTCGATGGATAGGTAAAGGTCTTTGCTGCGAAGTGCAAAGTTGCCCAAGAGCAGTTTTGTCTTTCCTCCTACGCGTATCTTGTCGTTTACATCTCTGCTGTAACCCACGGCATATTCAAAGTAGTTGAATGCCTTAGCAAAAATGTCGGATAGCGAGTGTTTCATAAAGCGGCCATTGTCAAAGTCGTAGTTGCCAAACCTGATGTCGAGTATCGATGCCGGAATAACGATGTTCATGCGAGTTTTGTTTGTCACGTCTATGGTTATGAAGTTCTTTCCGGTTGTAAATCCTGCACCCAAAATGGGAATATCTAAATTCATCGTTGTGAGATTATAGTTCGACATCTTTTTTGATAGTCGGTCGAAGTCAAAATACAGAGAGTCATTGGCTCCTTTTCGGAAAGCGTCATTGAAGCAGAATCCGCTATTTTCAAAGCCTGCTGATATGCCGGCTAATCCGGGCACTATCATATATCCGCCTGTCAATGGAGCTTTTGCTGGGTTGAGAGAGTACGCTTGTGGAAGTTCGTCGAGCATCAGCACTGTATGCTCTTGTGCATAACCATGTCGGCTAACGAGCAATGTCATTGTTAATGCTATGAAGTATATCAGTCGTTTCATAAGTCGTCATGGTTAATAGTTAGTATTTATTTCAAATCCGGCCACCAACGATACGTCAAATATAAAGACGTTGTCGCTTGTGGGTACTACATATCTGCCGTCAGGGGTATCGAGTGTTATTTGCACTATCAGTCCGTCGGAACGAGAAAGGTCGTCCATTTGTTCTCTTGTCAGTTCTCTCGTTGTGCTTAGTGTCGTCTTCTCTGTTGATTTGCCGTTGGCATCGATGTTTGGAACTCTGCCCATCTCTTCGACTTCTATGCTGCTGTATTTTTGGCCGGTCGAACTATCGTAGGTTACAAGTTTGGTTCCTATTGACAGAGGAAGACTATTTTCGGCATAAACGACCAATTTGCTACGTTTCATGTCGTCCAGATTTGGAATGTCTGTTATATCGATGGTATCAGCATGTATCACATTTTTTTTGCTGATGGTAAACTCAACGGGTATCTTGTACGAATAGCCGAGATACAGTGTGTCGTTGGAATGTATCGTCACGTTGCTGCTTCCTTTTGCCATAGAGGCGTCAACTTTGCAACAATACAATATCGAATCCGGAACATCTTTAAAGAACGATGCTATGTTTGAATTCTCTTTGTCAAAGGTTATAACCTTGTCGATGTCACGAGATTCAACGGAGAATGGTGCTGTGTCGAGAGTCTTTCTTTTTGTGCTGTTCTTGCGTGATACCACATCCGGTGTAACATCAAAATGCAAGTCGGTGTTGTTGGTATACGATAGAAACAGTTCCGGATTGCGGAACTGCGACTCTTTGCCCAAGCGGTTGAAGTTCTTCAGTCCCGTCATGTTTATATATTGGTCGGTTACGAATGACATATTATTCATTATTCCTGTTATGCTGTTGGGTCTCTTTATCTGCAGCTCGATATTCATTGAACCAAAAGAACCTGCGTCATCAGATGCTACTTTAAGAGTCATTTTAACCGGTATCTCGTTGTCAGAAATGAGCAATTTCTTTCCTGTGGCGTTTATGGTGGTATACTGAGACGTCTTTTTCACATCGAATGTGCTTTTACTTCCGCCCAAGTCGATAGTGACATTGGTACGAACCGTGAAGTCGTTGCACGTAATATCTATTTGATAGTCGCAGTCAAGCGATGATATTTGTACGACGTCTGTCGGTATGGGAATAGAGAAGACAATAGGCAACGAGACGGAATCTTCCCCCGCAGATGTCATCTCCGCTATTGAGAATGATGACAGGTTCAACGGATATTCAAATGACACTCCGTCGGCATCTATTTGCAACATGTCGTAGAGCGAAAAGGCTGCTATCGAGTCATGGTTTGAGTTTATAAGCAGACGTTCATCTCCGTCTTCGTCTCTCACATATTCAATGCAGTTTTCCACTTCGTCGAACATGTACGCCACTGTAACATCGGCTTTTGCCAATGGAAGCATAAGCGAAGGCGAAGCTGATACTTCGTCGCTTATCATATCGAAATCTACCTCGTCGTAACATGCTGTCAACATCACGCTGACGAAGACTAAACATTTTGTTATTATGCTTTTCCTCATACCCTTTATTAAATTGACTTTATTGTTGTCGTTAACGTAGATATGTGAAAAAATGTTACATACATATACTCTTTATTATACTACAAAACAAGAAGTCACCTCAAAGAGTTTTATCTCTTTGAGGTGACTTCTTTATGGATATGTTATCTGTTAGAAAAACAGTTATTTTCAGAAGTTTGTATCAGATAGCATATCGCAGTCGTTGAATACTTTTTTGCCCAATTTGGTATTAGTGCCGAGCAAGTGAGCTCTCTGTAGTTTTTCACATTTGTTAAATGCCTTCTCTTTTATCTCTTTTACCGAAGCAGGTATTTCGATTTTAGTCAATGAATTGCACTTATTGAATGCTTTTTCACCTATCTCAACAAGATTATTAGGTAGTTTTATTTCAGCGAGCGATATACATGAGTTAAATGCGGCTTCGCCTATTGAAGTCAATGTGCTTGGCAAGGTGACACTCGTCAATTTTTCACAGTCTTCAAAACAAGCCTTTGCGATAGCTTTTACTCCCTCCTGTAGTTCTACTATTTCCAAACCTGTACAATTTGCAAATACTTTTTCTCCTACCATATTAATACCTTCAGGTACACAGATAGTTTTTATAAGATAACAGTTTCTAAACGCAGCATTTCCTATATGTTTCACAGTTTTAGGTATCTGTATATCCAATAGATTTTTGCAGTATCCGAAGGCAAATTCATCTATCTTCTCGACTCCTTCAGGCAAATTAGCAGATGCCAAATTTGAGCAATAAGCAAAAGCACTATTGCCTATCTCCTTCATGTGGGGTGGTATGAGGATATTTTTTAAACCTTTACACCCATAGAACGCGTAATTGCCTATAGCTGTTACAGATTCGGGTATAACGGTGGTACTACAACCACTAATCAGTTTGTTCTCTGCTGTCTTGATTATAGCATTGCAGTTTTCGCGTGAGTCGTAAACACTGTTTTTCTGGTCCACTTCTATTTTTGTGATAGGACAGTCTTTAACTATGCCATAGCCTATAGATACAACAGATTCCGGAATGAACAAACTCGTTAAACTACTAGCGCAGAACGCCTCCTTACCTATCTTAGCAAGGTGAGGTGGAAGTTCTATTTCAGTCAAACAATCGCAACTATTAAAGGCTCCATCCCCTATTTCTACCAATGAATAAGGAAGTATTACTGTATTGAGTTTCTTACAAGATGCAAATGCCCCATTTGATATCTCTACCATCTTGTAGACTTTGCCATTTCCCGTTACCTCGTCCGGTATATCCGCTTCAACGATGTTCTTGTCAGCCGCAACTAATCTTACCTTTCGTATCTTCTTGTCGGGTATAACTTCATAGGTAATACGATTTTGAACGATAGGTTGTGCCATAAGAGGCAATGTAACTAACAACAGCAGCAATAGTACAATGTGTCGTGTCATTTTTACTCGTTTTTATAGATTTGATGTTTAAAAAGTATCTTATCTCTTATACTATATGCAGTATACAGATGATTTTATCTCTTTGTTTGAATAGCAATGATAATGATATGTTGTTAAAAAACCAAAAAAAATGTCTTATTTAACATATTGGTTCTATATTATATCTTAGCCACTGATAACTCTTTCTAAGTATCAAAGATGAAAAGACAAGTCTCCCCTCTTATTTTTCCATTATCGTGAATATTTTCTTTTCAATTCATTTTGTTTGTAAACTCAAACCTATAACTTTGTCTTTCTGAGGAGAGGGGTTACTCTCTATGTGAAACGAATTATAATAATAACAAGCTAAAGTAATAGTAATTATGGCTAATGAGTTAGATGAAATGACAGGACCTGTTAACTCGGCAGGTAGAGATGTGAATGTTATCGAAAAGCAGTTGCCTGTTAAGATAGGCGCAGGCTCGGTTATCTTTGAAGTTTTCTTGTGGCTTTGCGGTATACTACCAGGTATCATCTTTATCTTCATGAAGATAAGTGCAAAGAACTATTTCCAACAGTTACAGCAAAAGTTGCAAGCTGACGCCTCGACGATAGACAACTATCTCGAACAGCGTGTGCAGATACTTCAGAATGTAGCTCCACTTCTTGAAAAGGCTATTGACTTAGACAAAGATGTAATGAAGACAGTAGCTGCATACCGCGGTGGTATCAATGCCGATGCTTCTCGTAATCAAGTGGCACAACAGGTCGACACAGCTTTCGCTCGTCTCTTCCCTCAAGTAGAGGCTTATCCCGAACTTAAGGCTCATGCTGCTATAGCTGATGCTATGCAACAAAATGCTTATCTTCAGAAAGAGATAACAGCAGCTCGTTCGCTCTATAATGATACTGTCAATCAGTGGAACCGTGATATCTTCGACTGGCCTACAAAGATGATTGTTGCAGCTCGTGCAGGATACACTACACGTATCCCATTTACTGCTTCCGCTGAGGTCAAAGAACGTGCAAGACAAGTCTTCTTTTAATCATTATACGATACCGTATAACCCCTATCATGGAAGATATACATGACCCATTAGAACGTTATAAGACGCTCTACAAGGATTCTTTCCGTAAAAACGTAGAGGATACTATGGCTGAGATCGAACGTCTCTCCGGTATCGATGTGCAAGCCAATAAAAAGATTTGTGCCGACATAGACCAACTCAAACTTGATGTCGAATCACAAAACTCCAAATCTAATTGGCTTAAAGCATTGAGAGTCATTCTTATTATCCTCTCCATAGCTCTTATGGCATTGCCTTTCTATTACAACAAACTATTCCCAGGGGTAGGTGGACAATACGCCCCTTTGTATATGGGAATAGCTGTCTTGTTGGGTATTGTGCTAATAGTATACTCTTTCACCGGACTTAGTCGTAAGATAAAGGAGGCAGATGCCCAATTGGCCAAACTCAAGGATGAGCTAAAAATGATGCTCGACATAGCTTGGCAACAGATGAGTTCCGTAAACCAACTCTTTAGCTGGGATATGCCAACCAAACTCATAGAGAAGACTGTTCCCAATATTCACTTTGATGCTTTTTTTAATCAAGGTCGCCTCACTGAGATAGTAAAAGACTTCGGATACGACGGTTTTCTCAATGGTAACACTTCCGTACTCTTCGCTCACAGTGGTGAGGTAAAAGGCAACCCATTCGTAATAGCTAAGTTCAGAAGAGTCAAAATGGGCACTAAGACCTATACAGGGTATAAGACAATACATTGGACAACATACATGCGCGATGCCAACGGCAAACGTCGTGCAGTGAGACAATCTCAGACACTGAGCGCCTCTGTGACCAAACCGTGTCCAGTGTATGACACCTTTACAGTGCTTATGTATGCCAACGAAGCTGCGCCCAACCTCTCATTCACTCGCGAGCCTGATGGACTATCCGAAGAGGGGTTCTTCACCAATATGCGACGTAAGAGCAAACGCAAAGAACTGGAGAAATTCTCTCGCAATCTCACTGATGATAGCGACTACACCATGATGTCAAATCAAGAGTTTGAAGTCCTCTTCGAAACGAAAGATAGAGACAACGAAGTCGAATATCGTCTCCTCTTTACAGCCCTGGCTCAACGCAGTATCATGGATCTTATGAAGGACAATGCCGAAGGATATGGCGACGATTTCTCTGTGATGAAGTCCAAGATGATAAATGTGGTAAGTCCTAAACACTTCGAAGATTTTGATATCAATACCGATCCAGCGAGATTCATGGATTACAATTTTGAGAAGGTTAAGCAAAACTTCATAAGTTTCAATGTAGAGTACTTCCGTTCGATATATTTTGCCTTCGCTCCTCTACTCGCCATACCTCTGTATCAACAGACTCGCACACGTAAGGAGATATATGGTGAAGATCTTATGAGACGCTCATCGTTTTGGGAATGGGAATCCCTTGTCAACTATAAGGGTCAAAAGCAGTTCGCTCACCCTCGTAGCATAACCGAAAATATACTGAAGGTAGACCATTCAAGCACTGATGCTCAAAGTAATAATGTCAAGCTCAACGTCTTTGCACACGGTTACTCTGGAACGAAGTGCATACACAAGGAGCAAGTATTTGGAGGCGATGGCAGATACCACACCGTAAATGTAGAATGGATACGCTATGATGCTGTGTGCCATATGACACCTATCGTAATTTCCGAAAACCCTGACGTAGACAAAGACGTAATACGTGAAGAGCGAATACGACAATATGACACACGTTCTTTCCGTCGTAAGATTCACTTCTGATTATTTCGGTACGCCAAATGAGCAGAGCTGAACTTGCTTAGACTCTACCCCGGCGTGAAATGGTGTATCAATAAGTTTTACTTAGTTCTGCATTCTAAAATATAGCATTATGGACGATAAGATAGCACACCAAAAGCCCGTTGTGGCATTAGTATATGACTTCGATGGCACCCTCTCTCCACGCAACATGCAGGAATTTGGTTTTATACAGGCTATCGGAAAAGATATCGATGAGTTCTGGACCAAGAATAATGAACTATCAGAGAAAAATGATGCCAGCGGAATACTCTGTTACATGTACCTGATGATACATGAGGCAAAGTACAATTCCGTACTTCTTACACGTGACTCATTCCGTAAGTTTGGAGCCATGGTCGAACTCTTTGAAGGTGTCAAAGAGTGGTTTGCTCTTATCAACAGTTATGGAGAGAAATGCGGACTTACCATAAAGCACTATATCAATTCCTCAGGTCTCAAAGAGATGATAGAGGGAACAAGTATAGCGCATGAATTTGAAAACATATATGCATGCTCCTTTTTGTATGATGTCAACGGCGTGGCTTATTGGCCGGCAGTAGCTGTTGACTATACAGCCAAGACACAGTTTCTATTCAAAATCAACAAGGGAATACAATCAGTAAGCGACACACGTAAAATCAACGAATATATACCCGAAGAAGAGAGACCCATTCCCTTCAAACGTATGATATACTTCGGTGACGGAGCCACTGATATTCCGAGCATGAAGATGGTCAAAGAGCATGGCGGACACTCTATAGCTGTCTACGGAGAAGAGTCCAAACGTCCTATGGCTCAAAGACTCATTGACGAACATCGTGTCAACTTCGCCTGTCATGCCAACTATCGCAAAGGAGGTGAGATACACACTGTTGTAACCAAGATACTTGATAAAATAAAGGCAGACTATGACATTGACAGTTTGGCAATGTATCATAAGAAGAGCTTCTAAAACTATTCTCAAATTAGAAGCTGTTTAATTTTTATTTCGAGCATATTTGAGAGGCGTTTTTGATTATATTTTAATTCACTCTTTTGCAGATAATAGCGGGTTATTTTCAAAAAAGATGAATTGAAATAGGGAGAAAACGGTTTCAAAGATGTCGAAAGTTATGATTTGAATCCGTATTATGATAACTATTCAATAAAATTTATACAACTTCTTGCTATACATACATGTGTTTTAAGAATTCAAGCTACCTCATCTCCCATCTTTTCTAACTCCAAAACCGATTTTCCTCTCTTTTCGACACCTACCAAACTGCTACTTCCTCCCTACCATCTACCTACTAAAGCTATACCAAAGCCCTTAACCCTTCGACTTTTTCGTCATTTCTCGAAGGATTAAGGGCTTTGGTAGGTCTTTGGTAAGACTTTGATACGGAGGTAGTACCTCTCGGGACATATCGTGTGTAAGAACAGTGCAGTTGACGTATAAAGTGTTATGACATTGAGTGTTACTTCATCTGCGATACAGAAACGTAAGTGTCGTATTGGTATTTGGAGACAAGATAAAGGCAACAAGTTATGAATACCGACACAAAATAGAAATCCACACCCACGCATCA
>CALAUL010000046.1 GCA_937892255.1 uncultured Bacteroidales bacterium
AAACTATTATGATTTATTATTGCTAAATAAGATGTAAAAAACGAGATAGAATGGTCGTTCTATCTCGCTTTTATCTTTTAATCTCAAAAGGTTATTCAAATGTGTCTGTCTCTGCGTTGTATGTCTTAGCCTCTTTGCTTTCTATATACACTGATTTGTGGTTTGAAACAAATACTTGTATGCGAGCTTTCTCTGTTGCTATGTCATTTTTTGAGAAATTCATTTGGAATGTAAACTCTCCATTGTAGATATAAGACGGGTTTTGAACGACCACTTTGTAATGATTATTCCAACGAGAAGGAACGTTGCCTGTAGAGTAAGGAGATATAATAAAACCGTAGTTTACACCATTCTTAACTTCTTTGACGGTTGCTCTTAGGGAAGTTGCAGTTCGTTCTATTGAGATTACATTAAGGTCGCCCAATGTGTCTGCCGGCGTAAAACTCAATTCGAGAGTGCCTGTCGCTTCTTCTCCTGTTTTGGCTTTACCGGTAAATGTGTAATTTCCATTGAGTGTTGTCAGACTATCAAGTTGATCCAAACCCGATGTGCGATATACGTATTCGTTAAGTTTCTGGAATTCGAAAACGTTGTTGTTTGATCCGTAAAGCGATACATCTGTCAATTCGAAAGTTGAACTATTTGATGATATGAACATGTAAGGCGTGAAGATATTCTTTGAAAGGTCCTTCTCTTGAAGAATATAACCCGTCAAACTTACTTCAAAAGTCTCTTCAAAATCCGACTCTATACATGATACCATTGACATTGTTGATAACGTCGCAATTATTACTGATAGTCCTTTTACAATTTTAGATTGTGTCATATATTATTTAATTATTGATTTTCGATGTTTTAACGGTCGAAAGATACAAATAGTTATTTGCAAAATAATTTATTTGTCTATAAATATTGTCAAATAGTCTTTATAGGGTATTTCAAACCCTTGTAACTTGTCAGTTCGCAAACGAAAGAGCCTGCCCACATATCAAACTGTATCTTTACGGGCAATCTGTTGCCGTCGCAAGTTATCCATACCTGCATGTCGTCTTCTGTTTTGAACGAACGTCCCACCTCTGTTATAGGAGAGAATTTATGGCACATGATATTGCCAAATTTTGTCTTTATGCATTCACGTCCGCGGTATTTGATGCGAAGAGGGAAAACCTCACCTGCGAAATATGTCGTGTACATTATGGTGTCACCGATATCCAGATTGTCATCAAAAGTGTTGTTTCGAGCATGATAAAAGGCAGATACAATGTCGAGCGTCTGTGTAGGCACGGTCTCTGTTCCTTTCTTTATGGTGTGCACTTTGTTTGCGGTATGGTCGTAGACTATCTCATCGTAGTAGCGGTAACGACCTTCGCTGATGTTTCTAATGGCTTTTACCGGCAACTGTGTCTGTGGGTCGATAAAGCTCTCGTATACATCGCGTACCTTAAAGAAAACGTCAGGCAATCCGGAGGTTACACCTTTGCAAACGACATGGTTAGTCCGTATACCGTTTATTATGGTGTCGTTGACGGAGAAGTATCCCTTGCCTCCCGTCAGAACGCCATATTTGACGGTGTAGATAAGACTCTCTCCGTCTTTATATGCAACATGTCCTGTGTTGCGCTCAGCAGTAACCAGCTTTTGTGCATCGGCATAGGCAAAAGAAAATATAGCCATGGTCCAATAAAAAATAATCTTCTTCATGACAGAAAAGTTTTATTGATTTATCCGGTTACAAACAAAATCCATGCCAAAAAAACAAAGGTTGCTAATGCGATGAGAAAATCAAAACCCTTAACTGTTGTTATAAAAAATAGTAAAGCCCAAATGAATACAGATAAAGCAGAGATAAGAAAATTAATTAATAAATATTTGTATTCTTTGAAAAAACTTTCATAACTTTGGTACTTAATGTATGAATAAACAGAGATGATTTCAATAGATAGCCTACGAATAGAGTTGGAAGAAAAACTCGCAAATCTCAATTGGAGCAAAGCTCCTCAAGGTCTGTATACCCCAGTCGAATATAGCATGGCTTTAGGAGGCAAACGCATACGTCCGGTAATGTGTTTAGCTTCATGTCTGCTCTTTACGGACAACTATCAGAAAGCTATACCTGCGGCATTGGCTATTGAGATCTTCCACAACTTTACACTCTTGCATGACGACGTGATGGATAAAGCCGACATACGACGAGGCAATCCTACGGTATGGAAAAAGTGGAATGCCAATACAGCCATTCTCTCAGGTGATGCCATGCTCATAGAGGCATACAAGTTACTTGCTCAGACAGATTCGCCGGCATTCAGTATGATACTCAACACCTTCAATCAAACAGCCCTTGAGGTATGCGAAGGTCAGCAGTATGACATGGAGTTTGAGACGCGTGATGACGTTACGATAGAGGAGTACATGGAGATGATTAAGCTTAAGACAGCCGTGTTGCTTGCCGGAGCCATCAAGATAGGCGCTCTCATAGGAGGCGCATCGGATATCGACACCGAAGCCCTATATAACTTTGCAATAAAGTTAGGATTGGCCTTCCAATTGCAAGATGACCTCTTAGATACATACGGTGACGAGAAAACCTTTGGCAAAGCCATAGGCGGAGATATAATGGAGAACAAGAAAACATATCTTCTCATATCAGCATTACAGAATGCAAAATCAGAACAATTAAACACTCTTCAAGCATGGATGGAAGCCGAAAATCCTAAAAGAGAAGAAAAAGTTGAAGCAATAAGAAACATTTATGACGAAATTGGGGTAAAAAATATGACGGAGGATAAAATCAATGAGCTCTTCAAACAAGCTACTCAGATAGTACGAGAGATGAATATCTCGGCAGAGGGCAAATTATTCTTCACCGAATTCGCTAATAAACTACTGAAAAGAAACAAATAGTTGGTGTAAAATATCAGCTATCATAAAACAATAACGTTATGGGTAAAATAGGAAAGATAATCCAAATAGTGGGGCCTGTGGTTGACGTAGCGTTCGACACTGCAGGAGAAGAATTACCAAAGATTTATGACGCCTTGGAGATTACACGCCCCAATGGTAATGTCGTTGTTGTAGAATGTCAACAACATATTGGAGAAAACACAGTGCGCTGTATAGCCATGGACTCAACCGACGGTTTGACACGAGGCATGGACGTTGTCCACACTGAAGCACCTATAACGATGCCTCATGGTGAGAACGTGCGTGGCCGATTGCTCAATGTCATTGGTGCTCCTATCGATGGTCTTGAGGTTCCTACAAAGGAAAATGGCAGTCCGATACACAAAGAAGCCCCTAAGTTTGAAGAGTTATCGACATCAGCAGAAGTTTTGTTTACTGGTATTAAAGTCA
>CALAUL010000047.1 GCA_937892255.1 uncultured Bacteroidales bacterium
TGGTGACTGAATACATCAATAGAGGTCAAGGGTATGACAACATACGTAAGATATATAGTGTGAATATTGTGTATTTTGCATTGGGTTCGGGTAAGGACTATGTCTATCATGGCACGACAGAGTTTAGAGGAATACACCAAGATGATATTTTGCAGTTGTCACCATTTCAGAGGGAGAAGTTTAAGGTAGAGACAGTAAGTGCGCTCTATCCTGAGTATTACATATTGAGAGTTAATGACTTTGACAAATGGTCAAGTACACCACTTGATCAGTGGATATACTTTTTGAATACAGGCAACATACCCGACGAAGCTGATGCTCCAGGTATGAGTGAAGCGAGAGAGAAACTAAAAGTAGATGCATTGTCAAAGGTTGATAGAGAAGCTTATTATCGTCATTTGGATAATGTTGTGATACTTCGCAATAATATTGTCACCGAACGAGAGGAAGGACGATTTGAAGGTATAGAAGAAGGCTTGGCTGAGGGCTTGAAGAAAGGACGTGAAGAGGGAATAGAGGAAGGATTGATAAAAGGACGAGAAGAGGGTATAGAAGAGGGCTTGAAAAAAGGTGTAATACAGACGGCGCGTAATCTCAAGGCGTGCAATGTAGATATTGAGACCATCAAGGCAGCGACGGGTTTGTCGTCAGAGGAGATAGAGAGGTTGTGATATTTTGGTGGAGTTTAGCATGACAATGGACATATTAGATATTGAATACAAGTAAACAATACAAGTTGAATTAAGGAAATAAATCTATGGCGAAAAGATTACAAATTACATTGATATCGTTGCTTATGAGTGTCTGTGCTATGGCATCATACACGAGTGTGAAGAACGCAAATGGTGTTGATATTTGGTATGACTTTGATAAGAGTGCCAAGACAGCAAGTGTGACGCATAAAGGAAATAGTTTTTACGATTGGAAAAACGAGTACATTGAAAAAATTGTTATACCTTCTAAGGTGATTTATCAAGGTACGGAGTATAGTGTGACATCGATAGGATATGATGCTTTCAGAAATTGTAGCGGTCTTACAAGTGTTACGATACCTGAGAGTGTGACATCGATAGGAGATGGTGCTTTCGGTAATTGTAGCTCTCTTACCAGTGTTACGATACCTGAGAGTGTGACATCGATAGGAGATGGTGCTTTCTCAGGTTGTAGCGCACTTACAAGCATAACCCTCCACGAGGGTGTGACATCGATAGGAGAGTGGGCTTTCTGCGATTGTAGCTCTCTTACAAGTGTGACGATACCTGAAAGTGTAACGTCGATAGGAGAGTGGGCTTTCTATTTATGTTACTCTCTTACAAGCATAACCCTCCACGAGGGTTTGACGTCGATAGGAGATGATGCATTCGCTTATTGTGACGCACTTACAAGTATAACAATACCCGAAAGTGTAACGAAGATAGGAACAGCTGCTTTTGCAGGTTGTAGCGGGTTTACAAGCATAACATGTAAAGCTAATAACCCACCAAAAGCAAATAATGCATTCGGTGATGACTTTGATTATTCTATACCTTTCTTTGTTCCAAAAGAGAGTATAGAAATATATAAGAATACAAAAAGTTGGCAATCTTTTACAAATATACATCCTATACCTTTTAACCGGAGTATTATGTATTATATCGGAGGAGTTGGTATCTTAGCATTAATCATGATTTTAATTCTCCGAAAAAAGAAACAAATTAAAAATCAGCCTCATAATATTAAGTTACAAAAGTAAATTTTGAAACAACAAAGCATATACAAAAAGTGCATCGAACTATTTGTCTGATGCACTTTTTGTATGTTTCGAATGAACACTCCTTTTGTTGTACAATGTAATTAAGCAAAAACATTATATAAGGAGGTATTTTTTAACGAAAAGAAATTATGTAATACCTACATCGTTTTTATATATAAAGCATAAAAAAGGTGATTCTAATCGAACCACCCATAACTATTGCGTATTATGCAAATATCTGTATTGTCTACTATACCAAATGTGCTATAAGTTCTTCACGATCACCAGGTAACAAGTCAAGAACTGGTATCTCTACCATTGTGTATGCACCTGGACGTTGTTTCATCGTTGCACGTGCTACATTGACAAGTACCTGAGCAGTAAGAGCAGGATTGTTGATCTTCATATTAAACTCAAAGAGTTGATTGTGCGTCTTACCTGAGACACCCTTACGAACGAGGTTTACTCCATGTCCAACATCGTTGAGTTCGTCTACAGATGATACCTGGCGTACATGTGTCTCATCGTTTACAAAATAAGCATCTGCTTTGATAGCTGCTTCTACAGCGGCAAAGTCAGCTCCCTCTTCCAACTCAACATATACCATACGACGATGAATTCCAGTGCCTACAGGTATGGTCATTGAAAGTGCTTCTTTAACACCCTCTATAGCCTTTACTGCTACCGAATGTCCCATCGAACGTCCAGGACCAAAGTTAGTATATGTAATACCCTTCGGAGCAAGTGACTCCATAAGAGTACGAACTACACTGTCAGAGCCTGGATCCCATCCAGCAGCAATGATAGATACAGCTCCCGATGATTTAGCTGCTTCATCAAGCGAACGACGTAATGGTACTATCTGTGTATGTATGTCAAAGCTGTCTACGGTGTTTATTCCTAAGGCGAGACACTCTTTAGCGTATGCCTCTACCGAACGTGTCGGAGTTGACAGAATAGCTACATCGACATCTTTAAGCTCATTGATGTGCTTTACAATAGGAAAAGATGTTATCTCAGCAGGTGCATTCTCCGCTCCATTACGACGTACTATGCCTGCCACCTCAAAATCCGGTGATGTCAATAACGAGTCTAATACGTATTGTCCAATATTGCCATAACCTACAATGGCAGCTCTGATTTTCTTCATTGTCATATATAGTTTTGTTTGTTTCTTCTTTTGCGCAAAGAAAGTGAGTATCGGCGTCTTTTGCAAATGGTAAGATTCAGTTTTTTATAGATTACGCTTATAACTTAAAACGTTTTAAGTAATTCACTTAAGATGCGTTTAAAATGCTTTGAGACCGTACATAAGCCGAATGTATTATTTGTCGGCTATGACCTCATCTATTGTTTGTTCTATCTTGTTGCCTGTCCACTTGGCGGCCCCGAATTTCTTGATGATGACTTTGCCTTCGCTATTGACCAAAAGAGACGCCGGCACACTGAAACGTAACTCAGATATGATGTCATGCTCTTGCAAAAAGTCATCTGTCGACGGTAGAAATACAGGCGTGATGATATATCCGTGCTTGCCGAAGTACTTTATGACTTCATCGGGTGTACTGTCGGTAAGGAATAGGACACATAGGCGATTTTTGTACTTCAGAGCCAACTTGTTCAGCGAACGTAACTCGGCACGACTCTGTGCACTATTCAAACTACCAAAGTTGTACAACGTCGGTCTGTTGCTACACAGAAATACACATGTGTCGTTATTGTCGGAAGTTTTGGCTATGAGTGTATCCGTTTTATTTACATAAAAAGAGTCGTCTATCCTGTTGGGCTGACACGCAGTCAGACGCACCAATCCTATGTGCAACATCATTCTGAGTGGTGCTGCACATAAGAATATCACAAGCAGAAGTATCAGGAAGTCGCAACACATGCCCGCTTTGCTTTTGCGAGCACGATATTTTTTCCAAGCTCTTTTTATCATGTATTATCTGTCGCCCTCTCTTATTTGCTCCAGCGCACAACCAATGGAAATGTACGATATGTTCTGTTGTTGCAGTTTACACTGACACGTATAGTGCGATATTCCATCAGAGATTGATTTTGCTCTATGAGCTTCTGCAATGACACATTGACAGCATGTTTGGTAGAGGGCTGAAGTGTCAATGGGAAGTCGGCTACTGGCATACGGAATTTGCGTTTATCGTTTGACTTGCCAAACTCAATGATAGGGTTTGTCACGGTGACGGACTTACGCGAAGCGTTTTTGACATGTAGCGTGTATATTATTCTACCGTTGAGGTCTTGCCATACCTTGCCAGATACATTTACGCCAAAGGGCAAAAGTCCGAATTTGTAAAGCAAAAAGGCAAGGAATGCTATTAATATAATCGACATTATTATCCAACTTGTCGCACTGCTCTTTTCTCCTTCTTTCGAAGGTTCTTGTTGCTTGATAATAAGTGCTTCTCCGTCAGCTTGTTGATAAACTATGTCTGCTCCGGCTATGCCTAACGCCGACGAGTCAGGCTTATAGGGTACATAAGTCTCATATTTGTCGTGCAAAAACTGAACTTCACCTCTCAACTGAGATATTGTGCGCGACTGCACTATCACACATACAAGAAGAGACACTGCAAAAACCCAGTTGTATCTCTTGAAGAACGCTAATGTTTTCTGAAAAAAATCGACTGATTTCATATCTGATTATAATACTATTTTGTCATTATTAATAGGCAGGAAAAGGCTGTAACCCTTCATATCTTATAATGTAGTTGCCGTTTAAATTTGGCTGCCCCATTTCCTCGTCTGTGTTACCATCGCCGTTTGCTATGCCTACACTTGCGAACAGACATATCGCTCCACATGTAGAAGCGTAGTCTTTCACGGCTTTTGCTGTTATGGGAAGTAATATTCCCATGTTGGGAAATCGTGCTGTACGAACTACTACCACATAACGTTTGCCATCGCGAGTAGCCATTATCTGTGGGTTTTGTTCCTGATTGTCATAGACACCAAGTACGTCATAACCTTCGTCTATCATCTTGTTGTAGACTACTTTTATGCCAAGTTTGTGCAAATCATCATAGTTCATACTCAATAGTTTTAAATAGTATTGTTAAACTATCATTGTGATTCATTAGTTACAAATTAAATATATTATTTTGAGAAATTGAATAGTTTTGTGTTATATTTTTTGATTTTTCTGTTAATTAGGCAACGGGAGAGAAGTTCTTTTTAAACAAGACCATTATCAGCATATCGCTAAATTTCTACACATTTCATAGTTCTCACTTTGTTGTAGTCTGGTTCAACGAACTGATTTGACGTAAGCGAGCTCTTCTGAGAGTTTAAAAGCAAAGCGCACCCGACAACACTGCCGAATGCACTCTTTTATTTATACTTCGTTGTTTTACAACCTTCCTTTACTTGGTATTACCTTGTAGCACTTTCCATTCACAACTACAATATATATATATTCCTCTCTCTTCTCTGTTAAGTATTGCCATGTTACTTTGTTTTTATCAAAGTCCACTGCAGTCTTCTAAGATTTTGCCGAGTTTGAAAATAACCACTAAGATGTCTTCTTTTTCTGCCTTTGAATACGTTGCAAGCATTTCATCGGCATATCCTCGTAAGACTTCACGAATGGTAGGCTCGCCCACGTATTTCTCGGGGTGATTGATGGCATCATCGTCCCAAATCATTCTCTCGGGGAAAGGCGGATTTGTCTGCTCTATTGCGTCAAGAGTGACAAAACACGTATTTACAAGTTCAACAAGTAGATACTTCTTTGAATAACCGATCTGAAAACGGATTGACGGATACTTTACAAAGTTATCCCAATCTGGGCCACCTTTAAAGAGTTTCGCACCCAAATTAAAACCCAACATTCTAAACTCGTAAGGCTATACTCCGGCCTTGATTGCTTCTGCAAAATCCTTCTTAAGAATTAACTGCAATGGTTTTTCGCTTATCTTCATTTTTCTCTTTTTTATGTACATTCTTTATTGAATCTGCTATTGCGATGTAATTTGTTTTTTTGTTCGATGTCTGTTGCCGGACATACACAAAAGAAGCTGTTTGAAAAACATCAAACAGCTTCTAAACATTCTATATCTTTACTATGTGGCTAAACCATCAGATTATCAACATAGCATCGCCATAAGGTCCGATCTTATAACCCTCTTTCATGGCTACTTCGTAGGCATTGAGTACATGCTTAAATCCGCCAAAAGCACAAACCATCATCAAGAGAGTAGAATGCGGTTCGTGGAAGTTGGTAATCATAGATGTTGCTACCTGAAAGTCGTGCGGAGGGAAGATGAACTTGTTGGTCCAACCTTCATAGGGCTTGATATGGCCCATAGTCGACACGGTACTTTCGAGAGTTCGCATGACCGTAGTACCGACAGCGCACACTTGACGTTTGTTGTCTTTAGCTCTGTTGACAATCTCACATGCCTCATCGTTGACGAAAATCTGTTCAGACTCCATCTTATGCTTTGTCAGGTCTTCGACATCTACGGGTTTGAAGGTGCCTAAACCGACGTGCAATGTTATGTTGGCAAAGTCGACACCCTTTATCTCCAGACGTTTCATAAGTTCGCGGCTGAAATGCATACCTGCGGAGGGAGCCGCAACAGCGCCTTCGTTCTTAGCGAAAATGGTTTGGTATGCTTTTTCATCTTCGGGCATTACCTCGCGAGTGATACAGTCGGGGAGGGGAGTTCGTCCGAGGCGATACAATTCGGCTTTAAATTCCTCATCGTTACCGTCATAAAGGAAGCGCAACGTACGACCTCTGCTTGTAGTATTGTCAATGACTTCGGCGACCATATTGCTATCTTCACCGTTGACACTGAAATACAACTTATTACCTATACGTATTTTACGTGCCGGATCAACAAGGACGTCCCACAAATGTTGGTCATGATTAAGTTCTCTTAGCAGAAAGACCTCAATCATGGCTCCTGTTTTTTCCTTGTTGCCATACAGACGAGCGGGGAAGACTTTAGTGTCATTAAAGACCATGACATCTTTGTCATCGAAATAGTCCAGAACATCTTTAAATGTGCGATGTTCTATTTCGCCTGTCTCCTTTTTGAGCACAAGCAGACGCGCTTCATCACGCTCTTTTGGTGGCAACTGTTGCACAGCACCTTCCGGCAATTTGTAGGCAAACTCTGAAAGTTTCATATATGTTATACTTTACTGTGTTTTTCCATTTTATCGAGCAGAGCGAGGAATTCTTCCACACTTTGAGTGTCCTCTTTTCGCACATCACCTACAGCCGTTCGTTCGAGGGCTATCAGATGTCCGCCGCTTTCGAGAGCCAATCCCAAGTCACGTGCTATAGAGCGTATATATGTGCCTTTGCTACATCTGATACGCAGTGTGACATCGGGCAATGCTATTTTCTCAATTTCGATGTTGTGTATCGTTATCTTGCGACTCTTGAGTTCTACTGTCTCGTCGCCTTTGCGGGCATATTCGTATGCACGTTTACCGTCAATCCTTATGGCTGAGAACATTGGCGGCACTTGGTCTATCTCGCCTGTGAAGTGTTTCTGCAAGACCTCTTTGACCTTTTCGTGTGTGATATGCTCATAAGGATATGTGGCGTCTATATCTTTTTCGAGGTCGTACGATGGTGTTGTGGCTCCCAAACGGATAGTTGCAAGATACTCTTTATCATGCCCCATATACTCCTCTATGCGCTTTGTGGCCTTACCCGTACATATTATCACCACGCCTGTTGCCAAAGGGTCTAATGTGCCGGCATGTCCAACCTTTATCTTTTTTATGCCAAGTTTTGTCTTGAAGTTGTATCGTATCTTGTTGACCACATCGAACGACGTCCACCCCAAAGGCTTGTCGATATATAGAACCTCTCCTGCTACAAAATCCATATCCTATCTTACAATATTTCAAGTGGATAACCCATTAGCAATAGAGCAAGTATCACTCCTCCTACTACTATTCTGTACCAGCCAAATAGTTTGAAGCCGTACTTCGACACGAAGTTTATGAAGAACTTTATGGCAAGCAGAGCGACAACAAATGCAACGATGTTCCCGACAACAAGTGTTGCCATATTGTTGACTATTATATCCATTCCGCCTTCTTTGAGTATGAGTTTGAGTACGCTATATCCGGTGGCGGCAAACATGGTGGGCACAGCGAGGAAGAATGAAAATTCGGCTGCTGCTTTGCGTGTCAGTTTGTTTGCCATACCGCCGACAATGGTAGCCATAGAGCGCGATACTCCGGGTATCATGGCAATACACTGAGCAAGGCCTATCATGAAGGCTTTCCTCTCTGTCATGATATCGTCGCCTGATGGTTTGTTGAAAATCTTATCAACGAAGAGCATCAATACGCCACCTACAACGAGCATTATTGCAACTACCATCACGTTCTCCAAGAGAGAATCTATCAAGTCGCCAAAGACGACGCCCAATACCGCTGCAGGAATGAATGCGATGAGGAGTTTCCAGTAGAAGTCGTATTTGTGTATGAGACGTTTAAACAAAGAAGCTCCGTCGGGTGCAGGTTCGCGGTTCATGATGAAGAAGCGTTTCCAGTACAGACATACGACGGAAAGAATAGCTCCAAATTGTATGATAACGGTAAATGCTTTCACATAGTCGGTCGTCTCAACGCCCAACAAATTTTGTGTTATTATCATGTGTCCGGTAGACGACACGGGCAAGAACTCGGTAAGACCTTCTACGATAGCAATGACAATTGCTTCAAACAAACTCATTCTTTATCCTCTTTTACACTTTCGTTACTCTTTGCCATTATGGCATATATCTCAAAGATAAACCCTGCCAATACAATCATCGGTGCAAGTGTTATCTGTCTGAATCCGTAAACCTCTTCTTTAAAAACGTTAGGATCGGTGCTTCCCGTCTCTACCATAAGCACAAAGCCGAGCACGATTATAGCAAAACCGATAGCAAGCAGTATATAGTTTTTCTTGCCTAATGCTAAATCAAATTTTGATTCACTTTTTTTCATTGTATATTTAGTGTTATGTGATGATTTATTTACACGTACAAATCTGCTGTTCTGACGTTGAGATAACGATTGACAGATACGAGTGTTGAGATAAGCGTCATAAGGATTCCGACAGCGAATACACACGCAAAGAGAATAATCACGACATATATATTATCAAAACTTATCACACCAGACAATTCATGAGCCAAGAGATATATCACCGAAGCAATGAGCACATTGGCTATAAGTCCGCCTATTATACCCTGCATAAGGCTACTGCCTACAAACGGACGTCGGATAAAGTTGTTGGTTGCTCCTACAAGCTGCATGGTACGAATCAAGAATCGTTTAGAGTATACCATCAGACGCACCGTATTGTTGATGAGTGTCACCGAAACCAAAAGCATAAGACCCGAGAAACAGAAAAGTACCAACGATATTTTGTTGATATTTTCGTTTATGAGGTATACCATATCTTTTCTGTAGTGTACTTCTTTTACTTCCGGATAGTCTTTTATGAGATTTTCGACCTGTTGCATACCTTCAGGAGTAGCATAATCGGCATAAAGTTTCACATCAATTGACGATAGTAACGGATTGTAACCAAGGAACTCTACGAAATCTTCTCCCAGTTCTTGTTTCATCTGTTCAGCAGCACGTTCTTTGTCCAAGTACGACACTGACTTCACCATTGCAGAAGCCGACAAAGCCTTTTCCATCTTACGAACTTCTGCCTCTCGTGCATCATCGTAGAGCATCACGGTAAGACCTAAGTTCTCCTTCACGTAGGTTGAGAGTCTGTTAGCATTTAAAACCAACAGTCCTATCATTCCCAAAAGGAACAATACGAGTGCAATACTTATCGTAGTGGTAAAATACGAACTACGTAGTTTTCTTACTGCTGCTTTGTTGTTTTGTTTAGCCATATAATATCCCTATTCTAACCGCAAAAGTACACTACTCTTTTGCTTTTTCAATATGATTAACAATAATTAACGACACAATAGTCATCTCACTCTCTATCATTTCAGCCGACGATTGGCTGAGAGGCCATAATGAGGATTGCCTCGATAATATTTCACCACCTTGCTTATTGCATATTGCGTGTATATAACGGTGACATGCATAAAATCTTAGCATGTCAAACGGACTAAATATTGGCAGTTGTCGTCCTCGTAAATCTTTTCACATTTAAAGCCTATCCCGGCAGCCACAGCCTCGAGGGTGTCATAGTCAACAAAGAGCCAAGGGAAAGCATCTCCTTTCTCGCCGGCATAACTCATGGTATATGTCAGTTCGCCATAGTAGTCATCGTTAAGGTCTATCATCACGCTGCCGTCTTCATCTTCGTAGAGGTATAGCAAGTCGGAACTATCCATCAGCAGTTGTCCTCCTTCGTTAAGGAGAGATTTAGCTTTTGTGAGGAACGTCGGGAGGTTTGACATCGATCCGGCAATGCCTGCACCATTCATGAGCATCAGCAAGGTGTCGACGCACGGACCGTCATAAGTGTAGAAATCAGCCACCGAAGCACACCTGACGCCACGTTGGAGCATTACCTCAACAGCCCCTTCGGATATATCTATGGCTCTGACATCAATGCCCTTCTCTTGCAAACAGAGTACATGGCTTCCCGAACCTGCTCCTACGTCGAGGGTAGCTCCTTTGCACAAGTTAAGAGCTTTACGCTCTATCTCACTCATCTCCGACCATGTACGAAAGAACACCTTTATAGGCCAATACTCTGTCTCAGCCTTATCGCTTTCTACTTTAAATTTGGCATTGTGTTTACCTTTTTGATAGGCTTTTAAGCCCTTTCCGTATACATCGTTCATGATAAATAGTATTTTCTTCGAGCCATGTGAGACACAGCAAAAGTGAGATAATGAAAAAAACAGAGCAGAACCTCTCTCGATGTCCTGCTCTCAATTCTGCTCTCCAGGTAGGACTTGAACCTACGACCTACGGATTAACAGTCCGCCGCTCTAACCAACTGAGCTACTAGAGAGTACAAATCAGTGTTTAATATTTCTAAATACAGCACAAAGATACGGTGCTTTTTCTAAATTACAATAGTCGTTCCACAAAAAAATAGATGTTTTGCATTTATTAACAATGACGTTATTGTTCAAATGTGCTATATCTGACAGAGGACAACTCTCATTACTGTTCCCTTGCCTATGTCTGTACTTCTGACAAATATCTTTCCTTTGTGATATTGTTCTATAATGCGTTTGCTAAGTGAAAGGCCTATTCCCCAGCCACGTTGCTTTGTTGTAAAGCCGGCTTTAAATATCTGCCGAGACATCTTCTTATTCATACCCTTGCCTGTGTCTGTTATATCAATGGCAAGTCGGCCTGAATCTTCAAGGAGTCGCACCGTTAGTTGACCTCTGCCTTCCATGGCATCGATGCTGTTGCGACAAAGGTTCTCAATAACCCAACCTATCAACACAGTATTATGCGGAGTATTGACTTTCCTGCCTTCAAAGTCGTTGACAAAAGAGATGTCAATATTCTGGGAAGCTCGTCGACGCAGATAGTCTACGATATGAGATATTGTAGCGGCAATATCGTTGCTATCAAATTCGGTGTTCGAGCCAATCTTGGAGAAACGTTCGGCAATGTTGCTTAGTCGGCGTATATCTTCTCCTATTCCCTTTGCCACCTCATTGCGGTCAATATCTGTATCTTCGAGCAACTCTTTCCAGCCTTCAAGGGCAGTTATAGGCGTTCCGAGCTGATGTGCCGACTCTCGGGCCAGTCCTATCCAAACTTTATCTTGTTCGCTCTTATTGGCTTTGCTTATCACCATATAAGCGAAGATAACAAAGAACAGCACCATGCCTAAACTGATGATAGGCATATATGAGAGTTGTTTGAGCAAATGAGAATCGGAGTAGTACAGCAATTGTTTTTCGCCTGTCTCTAACGGTATCTCTATCATGTGACCCTCTGTGCGCATTTGAGCGAGAATCTCATTTTTCTCCTCTTTGGGAATGACATCATCACCAATAGACAAATTGCGGTCAAGGATTATTCTCCCCTCGGAATCGGTGACAATGACAGGAATAGTGGTATTGTCTTGTACCGTTTGCAAGAGGAGCTTCATGACATCGCCATCGATAGAGTTGGAAGTGGCAAGCAGACTCGTTGCCATTGCCCAACGCGTCATATTTTTGTTCTCCTCCTCTTTCAGACGCTTCGAGAAGACAAACGAGAAGATAATAATTCCTAAACATATTGCGCTTGCGAATGTTATCAGTAGGAGTCTATTTATTTTTGTTTTAAGCATATCTTATGTATAAACAAGTGTAGGCATTCGTTGTATCTGCACGATACAGAAGAACGATAAGATATAATGTCGGCAGTAAAGATACAAACACTATGCGAATTAACGAAACATCGGGAGATGTCATGATGCAAACCCAATGATATATAGTGGCATTTCCAATGTTGTACCTACGGTGACGCTACGGTGTAGCTACGGTGACGCTACGGGGCGACATTGACTGTTTTGAAGAGTCCGAAAGATAGACGATGAATGAGGTAAACATAAAAAAGCCAGTGTGCCGTCACCGACAACCTGACTCCCAAAATCAATCAATCTATCTATTTATGAAAAGCTATTTCTTCTAATCAAAAGCAACGATAAGGTTTATTTTCTTCATCGTTTACATTGCAAAGGTAGGCAATTAAATAGTATAGTTTTGTTAATCACAGTCGGTTGTTGGTTAAAAGAGTATATATCAGTTAAAGCATGTGAAAATTGAGTTTGTTTGGGCACGATAAGGGAGATCAACGAGCAGATTTGTTAATGTTAGTTTGCAATATTTATCCGTATTTCACGCTATGGAGAAGTGGCTTGGTCATAGAGGAAGAAGGATTGTTGTCTGGAAATGTTAGAGGCTGTTTAAAAAGTATTGCGAAAATATAATTGAAGAGCAAGGAGGTGATAATGGACTTGTGAAGGGCTAAGAATAGAGTTTACAAGTCGACTATCATAGAGTCGTGAATACGCCATATTTTGCTGTTGTCATCAGATTGTCGAGCCAATGTGGCAATAGATTGATGTAGCACCGGGTGTTCCCAATCAGCCCAAAATTCGAGCATAGGCTGAAGTACAAAATTGCGTCGGTGCATCAGTGGGTGAGGGATTGTCAGTCGGGGTGTGGAGATAACCTCATCGTTGCAGAAGATGATATCGATGTCGATAGAGCGCGATTCGTAGTAGCCGTCAATGGTTTTGTGAGTACGTCCCAAGCTCTGTTCGACATTTTGCAGAAAGGTCAGCATTTCGAATGGTGGCAAAGGGCTTTTTACTTCGGCAACCATATTTCGAAAGAGGTCTGCTGAAGCAAAGCCCCATGCCTCGCTGACGTATATCTCGGAGCATCGCACGACTTCGTGTCCTGCTTTTTTCACGGATTCTAAAGCCATGCGGAAATTTGCATCTACATTGCCGATATTGCCTCCCAATGAAAGTATGTATGTATAAGTTGCCATTATGATTGTTTGCTCGTTTGAATGGTGTTTCTGTCGTTAAAATCAGAGACTATTATGCATGAAGCTGTTGATGTAGTTGATGATGATGTCGACAGTTGCTTCCAATCCGACGAGAGAGGTATTGAGGCACAAATGATACGATGCGGCGGCTCCCCATGTCTTGTCGGTAAAGAAACTGTAATATTTAGAACGGTTTTTCTCGTGTTCGCGTATCAACTTCGACGCCTCTTGTTCGGATATTTTGAAATATTCCATGGCGCGAGCTATTCTGTCGGATATTTCGGCTGTCAGGAAGACATTGACGACATTCGTATTGTTGCGCAGTATATAGTCGGAACAACGGCCTACGAAGACAGCACCGCCTTGTTCGGCTGCCTTCAAGATAGCATTGGATTGCTCTTGAAACATAGAGACGTCGGAGATGCCCGATGTTATAATCTGTCTGAACGGGGAAAAATTCTCGTCTATGCGCTCGAAGAATTCTCCCTTTATGCCACTCTCTTTAGATGCCATTTCGAGAATGCGCTTGTCATAAAACGGCACTTCCAATCTTTTGGCCAACATCTCGCCTACTATACGACCTCCACTGCCTACTTGCCGGCCGATAGTGACTATTACCTTTTTGTCGTCTGTTTTCATGCTCCTGTTTTTTTAAATTTCTTCATTTGCAGATATATCATCACTGCAACCACTATACACGATATAGCATCAGACATAGGCATACTCATCCATACGCCGTCAGTGCCAAAGAACTTCGGTAAGATAACAAGAAATGGTATTAAAAACAACAATTGTCGTGTTGTTGACAAGAAAATTGACTTATGAGCCATTCCCATCGACATAAACAAGCCGGTGGAAGTAATCTGAAAACCGACAAAAGGGAAGACACACACCATGATACGTATGGCTCGACTTGTTATCTCTATGAGTTCCTTTTCTGAAGTAAAGAATCCTACGATATATTCGGGCAACAGCATACACAATAGCCAGCAGACAACCATCACGATAGAGGCTCCGCAAACGGCATTTTTATATGCACTTATGGAACGGTTGATCTGTCCTGCGCCGTAGTTGTATCCGACGATAGGTTGCATACCTTGATTGATGCCGTTGACAATCATGATAAAGACGAAGAGCACCCTATTTGCAATACCGTAGGCACCGACATAATAGTCGCCGCCGTTGTTCTTGAGCCCGTTGTTGATAAGCAAAACCACGATACACGAACAGAAGTTGAGGAGGAAAGGTGCAAGTCCTATGCCGATGATACTCTTTACAATCTTGGTGCGCCATTTGAATACGCTGCGTTTGAACTTCAGGAAAGCCTCCTTGCTGCGGTAATGGCGTATGACCATGCAGAAAGCTACAAACTGCGAACACAAAGTACCTATAGCAGCACCTTTAATACCCAATCCCAACTGCATGATAAAGATGTAGTTGAAGATAACATTGATACACACGGCAGTCAGTGTTGCCGCCATGGCTCTCTTGGGATACCCCGAAGCTCTGACCGTGTCGTTGAGTCCGAGATACAAATGCGTGAGAATGTTGCCGTAAAGCAAGACAGACATATACTCACGTGCATAAGGAAGCGTCTGCTCGCTGGCTCCGAAAAAGATTAATATTGGGTCAAGGAAAGTAAGAGCCACAACCATAAAGACGAAACCTATAATAGTATTGAGCAACACCACATTGCCCAAAGCGTTTTGTGCACTCTCGTAATCCTTTTGTCCCAAGCGAACCGAGATAACTGTCGAAGCACCTACTCCCACCATAGCACCAAAGGCAGCAGAGAGGTTCATGAGAGGGAATGTCACTGCCAGGCCTGCTATAGCGAGCGGGGCACATCCTCGTCCGATGAAGATACTATCCACAACGTTATATAACGATGCGGCTGTCATGGCTACTATGGAAGGCAATGCATAACTGATGAGCAATTTGCGCACGTTCTCGGTGCCTAATGCCAATTGGCGACTGTTGTTGTCTGTCATAT
The DNA here is from genome assembly GCA_937892255.1 of uncultured Bacteroidales bacterium. Lineage (GTDB taxonomy): Bacteria > Bacteroidota > Bacteroidia > Bacteroidales > Marinilabiliaceae > W3P20-009. The sequence continues at coordinate 15,195 of CALAUL010000047.1, forward strand.
CTTATTTCTTATTTGCGCGGTTGTTCATTCGTATTTGACGAAACTCCTCTACTATCATAAATGCCTCCTCTCGGATAGCGGAGGGAATATCTATTTGGCGAAGTTGCAAGCTCTTGAGCCAGCCTGTCACTTCATGCATTTGCAGAGTGAGGAGGACATCGCGAAACTCCTCTATCTGTTCTTTGTTGTAATCGTCGGCACTAATACCTCTATACCGGTCCAATTCCTCGTCGCTGTAGTAGATAATCTCCTCTTTGAGAGTAAGCAACGTCTCGGCTTCGCAAATCTCATGCGCACCACAGCACTCTAAGTTAGGATTAGAGAGACTCTCCGGCTCCGATTTCTCTTCCTTCTTGGTATTGAATATCATAAAGGCTATCAGAGCGAGAGTAACAAGACCGATTAAAATCAAATACAACATATCATATTCTCTATTAACAAGGTGCAAAATTAGTCAATTCATTATTGAGATATAACTATTTACCAATATTTAACAACAGACTATACGAGCAGAAAACGTATCTTTGCGGCTCGTAATGCCGGAGAATATATTGCAGACAAGAAACATAAGATATATGACAGACAGACATCACAATAAGACATTGCAAAAGACATTGCCACGTTGCAAAGAAGCAATACTAACGATAACCTTCATGTTCTTTGCCGTTATATGCAGAGCACAATATATACAACCGATGCCGATAGAGCCAAAGGTAAGCGGTTCGTTTGCGGAGATGAGAGCCAACCACTTTCATTCGGGCATTGACCTCACCACAAGTGGCTCGACGGGTATCGAAGTACGTTCTGTGGAAGAGGGTTATGTGTCGCGAATCAAAGTATCGGCATACAGCTACGGCTATGCACTGTATATCACCCACCCCGACGGACACACGACAGTATACGCACACCTGAAACGTTATGCGCCGAAGATAGAACGCATCATACGCAAAGAACATTATCGTCGCAAGTCATTTGAAGTAGACTACTTTCCCAAGGCCGACGAGATACCCGTCAGCAAAGGCGAAGTGATAGGGTTCTCGGGCAACAGCGGTTCATCGGGAGGACCTCATCTGCACTTTGAAGTACGAGATACGAAAAGCGAACACCCCCTCAATCCGTTGGCATTTCTGCCGGTCATACCCGACAAGGAATCTCCCACGATATACGGAGTCAAGCTCTACACTCTCGATGACAAGGCACAAATCATGAGACAACCCAAATCGAGATATTACTCCCTTGCCGACATCAACGAAAAGACGATAGAGGTTTATGGGAATATTGGCTTCGGTATTCACGCCGTAGACTACTTATTGGCAGGGCACAGACCTTGCGGCGTGGTGGATATACGACTTCTATGCGATGACACACTACTGTTTCACTCGCATATCGACGAGATTTCATTCGATGACACGCGATATATCAATTCGCATATCGACTATGCCGAATATATCGACAACAAAAGATTCATACAGAAGAGTTTCCTCGAGCCGGGGAATATTCTCACCATATATCGTCATGCGAAACCCTTTGCCATCGCCAACGGAGAGAAAAAGAAGATACAATATATACTTACCGACTATGCCGGCAACACAAGCGATGTGACATTTTACGTGCAGGGGACGGAACGAAACAATCAAGCACCTCTGCGCAAACACAACGGCGAAAAAGTATCATGGGGCAAGACATGGGCCAGAGAAGCCCACGGCATGAGTGTCATGGTGCCACGCGAAACACTTTACAGCGACACGTACATCGACCTGCAACGCAACGGCAACAGATTTACCATAGGTTCGGAACACATACCACTGCAAAAAAACATCACTATAACACTCCCCGTACCGGAAGAACTCAAGAAATACGGCAAACAACTCTTCATAGCAAAAGTCGGTAAGAAAAACGTTCTCTCCTACGTAGGCGGAACTCTCGCCGACAGCACCATAAGCGTCAAGACACGCACAATGGGAACATTTACCCTTGCCACGGACACGATACCGCCTAATGTATTCAGTAAAAATACACGCACTAACCTCTTGGCTTCCAATAGCATAATGATAGGCATATCGGACGACATGAGCGGCATAAAGACTTACAATTGCTATATAGATGACAAATGGCAACTCTTTGAATACGACTATAAGAAAACAAGACTCATAACCACCATTGAAGCCCTCGGATTGCTAAAAGGCAGTCACAAACTACGAGTGGTAGTGAGTGACACATGCGGAAATACAACGGAATGGAACTGGGCTTTTGAAGTAAGATAAAAAACTTACTCTCCCAAACGCCTTTTTTTCTATAAGAATCGTTATCGGTCAACGATTAAAAGGTCTTTAAATCCCATTTAAAGACCTTTTAAATCGACAACCAAGGTTGCACATTATCATTCGGCATTGTCGATATTCAAAACGACAATAGTTTCACCATCAATAAAACCGCATCACTCACTGCAACTTTTTCAACATCTGCTCAAATGCATCTATATCACGCGGAGAAGCATTTACTTCGAGCAGTTCTCCATTTCGGTCAACAAGTCGGTATGTCGGATAAGCTGCCACCCTTAGATAACCTTCGAGCGCACTCTGCTGTTCCGAAGGAAGATTATAATGCTCAACATTATCCCCATGAACATTATACTCATTGATAACATTCTTCCAAGCCTGTTCAGGTGACCTGTTGGCAAAATACATATACACTATGTCATAATCCTTAAGACGTTCGTACAATTCCTGGCTTTTTGATAGAGCTTCTTTACATGGATTACACCAGATTCCCCACACATCAACCAATATAATTTTGCCCTTATGCGGCTCGATAAGTTTGCGGAATATCTTCTCACCATCACTCATGTCTGCCACTACATCTGAGTTTTTTATTTCCTTGGGTGTCTCTTTCTCGGTCAATTTAACGTATTTATCATTGCGCGTTTTGACAGCATTCTTGGCATACTGCAACTTAATATCAGACTCTACTTTTTCCATCAAAATTGGATTGATAGGTTCTCGAAAATTATCTATCATTTCACAACATTTATCCGCCAAAAACAGATCTCTGAATGTCGATGAATAATGCAATCCACTGAAGGGGAGCAAATGACAATAGTAATTACATTCAACATATAACTTAGGCAACCATTCTCTATTACAATATTCAGACACCTTTTTCATATCATCACATGCGTTTATAGAGTCTATAAAAGTTTGAAGCAACTCCTGTGATGATACAGTATCAAGTTTTGCCATTTCTCTTTGCATAGATTCGAGGGCCTCTCGGATACCATTGTCCAGCTTGATTCTGCCACTATCTTCAGCCGCCAACAGAATCTCATGTCGTTTACTTCTTACCAAATGCTTATTATAAGTATCTCTTACTCCCCAAAAGTCGCGAACAAAGACTTTATAATCTCTATGTATTGAATATGGATGAACTTTATTCCACATCTCGTCTTCTGCTCTCGGTATAATCTCCTTAAATACCGCCACATCGTGTTTATTAAAACGAAGGAATTGGAATATCTTAAACCATTTTTGTGCGAGACAATTCAATTCATAAAAGTCGATATAACGTTGAGACAAATTGGGATTCGCCTCCATCGTCTCTTTCAGACGACTCCTCATCATATCGTGTTCAGAATCTAATGTCTTTATATATTCGAGTGCTTCTTCTTTTGAATATTGTCTTTCATAATCACTACTACGGTAAAAATCGAGCGAATGTGAGATAATCTCATTCTGAACTCGCACATCATCACCCATAAACAACTTCTTTCCTGCAGAAAAGTCATTGAGAAAGAAATATGTCTTTCCCGGCTCTAAATAGACCTGAACTCGACTGCGTTTCCAATCCAAAGCAGCATGCGTCGTATTTACAAGAGGGAACTTGATAGAAAAGAAACCTTCAGAATTAAGCGATGCACTATAGGTATATTCTATATCAAGTCCTCCTTGAATAAATGGATATATTTCTATTATAAATTCATTACCGGCCCTATAACGCTCAAATAATGTCATATCCTTCACCCAGCCTATGATAGTGACACTATCTCCCAACTGAAATCCTGTGTCCGGGAACCCTTTACGTGTATCCTTTTGAGGATAATCCGGCAATGATGCTGTTGTAATTACTTGGCACGTTACCGACTTTGCATCTCCTATTTCTATAGTTCTGATTCCGCCTTTTTGAGCACCTACTACCACGTTCAATCTCTTAGAACCACATTCCATGACGATATTAAACACATCGTCTTGCTCCTCCTGCTCATCAATCTCCCATATTTGATTGTCATATATCACATAATCTTCTGAAAAACCTATTTCCCAATCACCTGTCTCTACATTTCTCCAGTAAGTATCTGTCAACCCGACCGGAAGTCTGCCCTCGTCATATATACCTCTAATGAGCAAATGTCCAACAGAATCTACAAGGTCAAACTTTGCAACATCTTCATGAAAAGGGTCGAAAAGCAACGTTAGATCTAACGCTCCATCAGCAGGCGTTTTGAACGGTTTGTCAAGTTTAAATCCGGCAGAGTCCAATTCAGTTCCAAAGGACTTTATCTTATACTCTTTACCATTTACATTCAAAAATGCGTGTGATGAAACCATCATTTCGAGGTCACCGGCAACATCGATATGGAAGGAGACTTCAGTCGCCGAATTACTAGGATTTACGCCCGTCATTTTTAAATAAGTAATATTGCCGGATGTATGTGCGACCTTACTCCATGGAGAAACCGTTTTGTTACTGCCACAAGCATACAAAAACAGTACGACAATGCTAATTAATAGAAAAGTGTGTTTTCTCATTTTTAATACATGTTTGATTTGTAAAAACTGCAATTTAAAAGGATTGAAATCCGTTCGGAGAACAATGATAACTATCCCCAGAGACCTAAATGATATCACCCATAGTGGATACATTCAAGTAATAAACAAAAGTATGGGAATTAATCCAACATAACAAAAGATTTGCGCAAAATCGATATGTAAATGGGACTCAGAATCTGTTTGAAGTCAATTCTTCCTAAAATATTCGTTTGTTT
>CALAUL010000048.1 GCA_937892255.1 uncultured Bacteroidales bacterium
CCTGTGCAGTTAGACAGGTGTCGCGTAAATATTCATTAATATATCCCCAGTTTTGGTTACTGTGCCAATCAAGGCTAATGTTGATGAAAGACCATTTAAGGTTATCGTAGAAGAAGCCAAAACAAAATTGGATATATCCTCGTCTCTTAATATGGCAGAATATGAGAAAAAATTGATCTAATGATATATGAAGCGTATGGCCTAACCGATGCCGAAATAAAAATCATCGAACAAAGCATCTAAATACAGTAATAGCCTACAATGTAGGCTGTTTCGTGTTTAGATGGGAAAATTTCATTTTGAGTACTTTTTATTTGATATTTCTCTTTGTAGACGTTATCTTTATTGAACAAAAATGCGTGTATACGCAATAATATTCAGTGGAATTATGGAAATAAAGCGTGATATATATCTAAACAAACTCATTAGGAGTATGCACAACGGAATGATAAAGGTCGTAACCGGAATCCGCAGTTGTGGTAAGTAGTATCTACTTTTCAACTTGTTTAGCGATTATCTAAAAGCTCAGGGAGTAGATGATGAGCACATAATCAAAGTTGATTTGGAAGACCGTCGTAACAAGAAACTACGAAATCCAGATGCCTTACCTGAATACATTGATGCCCGCATAGCAAAAGAGGGTATGTATTATGTGATGCTTGATGAGGTACAATGGGTGGATGAGTTTGAAGATGTATTGAATAGTTATCTTAAAATTCCCAATGTCGATGTATATGTAACGGGCAGTAACTCCAAGTTCCTATCAAGCGATGTTATTACCGAGTTTCGTGGTCGTGGTGATGAGATAAAAGTTGCACCGCTATCGTTCAGCGAATTTTTCTCAGTTTTCAATGGCTCACGCGAGGAGGCTATGGAAGAGTATATGGCCTTTGGCGGACTCCCGATGATTGCAACAATGCAGAGTAATGAGGAGAAGATGAAGTATCTTCAGACACTCTTTAAAAAAACATATATTACCGATATATTGGATAGATACAAAATCAAGAACGAAGAGGAGTTGGAGGAGCTTATCAATATTCTTGCATCTTCAATCGGAGGGCTTATCAATCCAAATAAGTTGGTCAATACCTTTAAGTCGGTAAAGAATGTTTCCATTTCTCCCAATACAGTGAGTTTCTACCTTGAAATACTACAAGAGGTATTTATGGTTGAAAAGTCTATACGATACGACATTAAAGGCAAGAAGTATATTGACACTCCTGCCAAATACTATTTCGCAGATTTAGGTTTACGCAATGCCCGTATCAATTTCCGTCAGCATGAGGTAACACATTTAATGGAAAATCTCATATACAATGAGCTTCGCACTCGTGGTTTGATGGTCGATGTTGGTGTAGTAGTAGTAAACACCAAAGATGAGGAGGGCAAAAGCCAACGTAAACAATTGGAGGTTGATTTTGTAAGCAACGAGGGTAGTAAACGATGTTACATACAGTCAGCTTTGAGATTACCCAATGAAGAGAAACGAGAGCAAGAGCTACGCTCATTGATAAATATATCGGACAGTTTCCAAAAGTTTGTAATCACAGAAGACCCTATAAAGCGTTATCAAGATGAGAACGGGATTGTTTTTATGAATATCTATGAATTCCTGCTTGATAAGGATAGTTTGAGAGTTTAAGATTACAATAAAAACTTTACATACACAATAAAGCCCAAGGTCGTCTCCTCGGGCTTTATTTGTTATATCATCTGCTTTGACTCTCTTTACTGAGCTTTAACCACTGTCACGTCTTTTTCTACAGCTGATACTGAGATTATTATCTTTCCATCTGCTACAACACATGTGCCATCTTGTGACTCTTTAAGTGCACATGACGTCCAACCTTCCGGAATATTTCGTTCGATGGTTATGACCTCATTGTCATATATTGCCGGCAAGGTTTTTACCTTGAATGTAAAACTGTCTGCCGTTGTAGCTGTCTCTTCTATAGTCGTGGCATTGCGACGTAAGATATAACGTGCTACTTCTGCGAATGGCGCCACCCAATACACTGACCCGTTCTCTTCGTTTGTGAGATACGCTAATGTCTTATCCAACTCTTCACCGGGGAACGGAGAATATCCCGGTCCGTTGTCCAATTCATGGAATGTCAATGTACACCATCCGTTAGCCTCTCTTGTCCTTTCGAAGAGTTTGACCAACGAGTCGCAACTATTGAACGGATAGAACTTACCTACCATGAACGACGATATCTTTGACATATCTGCCGGATTAGATGGCTCTATACGTCCATCGCACACACGTGCTGCAATGTAGTTGTCGCTCACAATCTTCATGTTCTTTGGCACGTCGCAGAATGGATATGCCAATGTAGGCAGGTGCTTCTGTTCTATGACAGAGTCTAACATCTGCTGACAGTCTTTAAGCTGTGCTTCCACCTCGGCATCGCCAAGTTGAGCAAGATTAGGATGTGAAACGGTGTGACAGCCTATCTCATGTCCTGCCGCCGCCGCTTCGTTCCATGCCGCCCAGTTGTCTCCTGCCCAGTCTCTGACGAGGTAGAATGTGGCACATCGGTCATACTTGGCGAACAATGGCACTCCTACTGTCAGCTGATTGGCACAATCGTCATCAAAGGTGAAGCTTATGGCACACTTTGCTGCTTCGGGCCACTCCGATACTTTGTACTCTCCTTTGGAAACACTGTTGCTTCCGCCTGCACAGCTTGTCAACATTGACACTGCTGCAATTCCGAAAATTACTCTTCTCATTTTATTGTGTTTTGTATATGTTGTTTATCATTACTTATTCAAAACGTCTTTCCAACTCCTCTACGTACTCTTGCACTATCTCTATTATCGTCTCTCCGAAGTCTGCCAGTTTCTTCTTTCCTATGCCCTCTATGCCTTTCAACTCTGCCAATGTCGTGGGCATGTAGTTGCTTATACCGTTCAATGACTTTATGGTAAGTACTTTGTATGACTTGTCGATGTCATGTTCTTTGGCGTATGCAACGGCCCACTTGCGTAATCTGTTGAATAGTTCCACATGTTCTACTTCGCCACTCTTTATATGTTCTAACACCTTCTTGACTTTGCTTCCTGTCTTCTTCTTTGCACCCTCGCTCTCGATTATGACTTCTGCCTTTATCTTCAAGTAACTTTCTACGGAGAAGCCCTTGTCGCCTATCTGTTCGAAGAGTCTCTTTTTGATGTAATACTCGCTTTCGAGTGTATCTCTGTAACTATCGTAGCGTTTCTTTATCTCCTCATTGTCGATAGCGATGTCCGTCTCATCTACAAACGCACCCACATACGACAACAGTTTACCGACATAATAATCCGCGCCCTTCACTATTCGCTCTTTCAATGTCTTGTCTTCGCGTATATCTTCGCCCATTTTGCACTTCGACTCACATACACTGCAAAATCTGTTTCCGACAGCGACTATATCATTGTTTATTATCGTCATCTTATCTTTTAACGACTTTATCAACTTCGGGTACGCTCTGTGCAAATGCTCTTCCAAAAGACGTATTATTTTATGACATTCCGCAGTAATAGACGCAAACGTAAATAGTTCCGTGATAAGCGCAAGAGCATATTCTGTCTTCATATCCTCCACACTCTCTGTTGTCACTGCTCTCGAACGCTGGTCGTCAATGAATGTAGATACGGAGTTGTCGCTGACAAACGAACTGTATGCCAAACGACTTCCCAAGACAATACCCTCCAATGTTCTGCAACGGCTCAGTGCCACATAGACTTGTCCGTGCAAAAACGACATTTGTGCATCTATGATTGCTTTATCAAACGTAAGTCCCTGACTTTTATGTATTGTTATAGCCCATGCCAAACGAAGAGGTATTTGCATAAACGAACCTTCTTCTATTTCGCTTATCTCATTTGTCGTCTTGTCTATCTCGTACTTGGTGTTGCTCCACTTCTCGGCCGACACATCTATATCTTGTCCGTCGCATTCTACCGTGACATATCCGCTTACGAGGGACTTCACTCTGCCTATCTTACCATTGTAGTAACGTTTCTCGGGTTGAGTATCGTTCTTCAAGAACATCACCTGTGCTCCTACTTTAAGTCTGAGTTCCTTATCTGCCGGATATGACGTTTCCGGAAAGACTCCTTCAACCTCGCAGACGTATTTATATTCTTTGCCTTTTAACAGAGCCAACTTGCTGTTATTGACCGAATCGGCCTTGTTGTTGTGCGTTGTCAGACGTATGTAACCTTCATCGTCAGATGGGTCAAAATCTGCAATATAACGACTGTTGAGAGTCTCCAACGTTGGAGCGTCTATACTATTGTTGCGAACTCTATTAAGTATTTCTACAAAATAGTTGTCTCGCTGACGATATATCTTTTCAAGTTCTATCGTAACATATTTTATCTTCGAAAGAGCCTTACTACCGAAGAAATAGAGATTATCATAATGAGACATAAGCATATCTCTCACCTCATCAGTTACCACGGGCGCAAGTTGTTGCAAATCGCCTATCATAAGCAGTTGCACACCACCAAAGGGTCTTGATGAGCGACGATACTTACGCAATACCATATCCAACGAGTCGAGCAAATCAGCCCTCACCATACTTATCTCATCAATGACAAGCAAATCCAATGTACGCAGTATCTTTATCTTCTCTTTACGCATTGAAAAGTCCTTACCCATCTTCGTCTCCGGTATATAAGGAGAGAAAGGTAACTGAAAGAAAGAGTGTATCGTCACACCGCCTGCATTAATAGCTGCCACACCTGTAGGGGCAACGACAACCATACGCTTAGGGCAACGAGCTCTTAGATTCTTCAAAAACGTAGTTTTACCTGTGCCGGCTTTACCTGTAAGAAACACATTCACACAAGTATCGCATACACACTGCCAAGCCAAATAAGCCTCCGTGTTCTCTTCTTTGCTATAAATCTGCTCTATCATGATAAAACAAAGATAATGATGCGATCTGATTAATCCTATTTCAAAGGGGAATTTCTTCGCTATCAGCAAAACAAAAAGGGAAACCAAACATTGTCGGCTTCCCTTCTTTATTTGAATAAAGAATTAGATTCTTATTCTGCTGCTGCTTCAGTCTCAGCTGTTGCCTCTTCTGCTGCAGGAGCCTCTTCCTCTGCCGGTGCTGCTGCTGCCTCAGCCTCTGCTTTCTTCTTAGCGATAGCCTCAGCGCGGTCTGCATTTACCTTAGCCTCTGCTTCCAAACGAGCCTTAGCCTGCTCAGCCTTAGCTGATTTGTCCTTAGCTACGATTGCATCATTAGCCTTAACTTTGCTTTCTTTCCATGCATTGAACTTAGCCTCAGCTGCTGCCTCGTCAAATGCACCCTTCTTTACACCCTCAAGGAGGTGCTTCTTAAGCAATACGCCCTCTTTAGAGAGAATACTGCGGCAAGTGTCAGTAGGTTGAGCACCATTGTTAAGCCATGTAAGTGCCTTTTCTGAGTCAAGCACTATGGTAGCAGGATTAGTGTTAGGATTGTACGATCCAATTCTTTCAATAAACCTGCCATCTCGTGGCGCCCTGCTATCTGCTACCACAATGTGGTAGAAAGCATAACCTTTACGTCCGTGTCTTGCGAGTCTGATTCTTACTGCCATTTTGGACTTCTTTTTATTGTTTTATTTAAAAAATTTTACTGTAGAACAACCTACTTGTTCCATATTTCGGGCGCAAAAATAAGCATTACTTTCGGCTTATCAAAGATTTATGACAAATATTTTTTATCGCTATTACAATATTTTAAATCTTTTTGTTCATATTAAAAATATAACTACATTTGCCATAATATAAAAACATGATAAGTAAAATTGAAATGAATCTTGATAGTTATATAAGGAAAGACAAATTCTTAGAAGTTGTTGATATACAGCATTTTACCCCCCCCCACTTTTTTGCTGCCTTTTAGGAGAGAGGGCAGAAGTCGAATATTTAAAAACATTTTACATTAATAACCATATCTCAGGGAGCAGACAACGTTTGTTCTCCGGGATACAAACACTTTAAATTTAATTAATTTATGAA